>NZ_JBPCHW010000022.1:0-58509 GCF_051011795.1 Chryseobacterium sp. RLHN22 | reverse complement strand
ATTTCTTTTACAATCTGAAGTTTCAAACTTAAACTGTAATCTTTCTGTGTACGCTTTACATAAAGCGATTCTAATGGTTCTTTCATAACGATTCTTTTTTGTGTATCGTTATTTCAGGTCTAGACAAGATTAAAATAAAAATCGGTTTGAAATTTTCAAGCCGATTTTTTATTTTGTAGAACTTTGAAATGTTAACCAGAAATATTACGCCTTATGATTATACAAAAGATTGTAATATTCGTCTGCCATTCGATCACTGTTGAAATTTTCTTTTACATCTTTCATCGAATTGTGCTGAATTTTTCTCCATTTATCAGGTTGATCGTAATAGGTGGGAAGGATTTCGTTTTCTAAAATTTCATATAATTTATTCAAATCATAATTATCCTGTTCGTAAATACTCATATTTAAATAATCTGCTTTTGGCACTACGAAAGAATTCTCTCCGTGTTTTGCAAATTCAGGAATCCATCCGTCGTCGGTTGAAAGATTTACAGAACCATTCATTGCGGCTGTCATTCCTGAAGTTCCTGAAGCTTCCCTCGGAACTCTGGGATTATTTAGCCATAAATCTGAGCCTTGTTTTAAAGATTTGCTTAATGAAAGTTCATAACCCGTTAAAACTGCCATGTTTTTGTGGTTTTTACTTTCTTCAACCAAAACATTAAACATAGAAATCGAAGAATAATCCATCGGGTAAGGTTTTCCTGCCCAAATGATCTGTACCGGATATTTCGGATTGTTTAATAATTTTCTGAATCTTTCTTTGTCGTGCAAAAGCAAATCTGCTCTTTTATAACCTGCAAATCTTCTTGCCCAAACAATCGTAAAAACATTCGGATCGAATAAATTTCCGGTTTGATCGGCTACGATTCGGAAAAGCCTTTTCTTTAAAATTTTCTTTCTGTAATCGAAAACAGTGTCGTTGTTCTCGTCTTTTGCAATGTAAAGCTCTTTATCGCCCCAATATTTAAATTCCTGAGCATTGGTGATCGATTTTATTTCGCAGATTCCCGGATATTTGCTCCACATCGTTCGAGAAACGTCACCATGAAGCTTAGAAACTCCGTTGGCAATTCTTGCCATTTTCAGAGCACAAAGTGAATGGTTGAATAAATCGCCGTCTGAACCTTCAATTTTTTTTGCCTCTTCCATGCTCAAACCTGAAAAATAAGACATATCGTAACATAATCTGAGGTTGTGCTTCTCATTTCCTGCTTCTTCGGGAGTATGGGTTGTGAAGACCAGTTTTTCTTTTACTTTCTGAATATCTCCATTGTATTTTTTCAGCAAATGAAATGCTGCAGGAAGTCCGTGAGCTTCATTGAGGTGATAGACATCTCTTTCGATATTCATTTCATCTAAAAGTTTAGCCCCGCCTTTTCCTAGCAAAATATATTGTGCAAGTTTTGTTGATTCGTTGGCGTCGTACAATCTGTGACAAATGGTTTTTGATACATGATCGTTTTCCGGAACATCCGTTGAAAGTAAGAACATCGGTGCGGTATTGAAAATCTCAGGATCGAGATACCATACTTTTACCCAGACAGGAGCACTGTGAATTTCGATCTGGAATTTTATTCCGGTATCTTCCAAAAAGCTGTACATTTTTCGGGTCCACGTCGGCTGTAAAGTTTGATCGTGATTTCTTGCCTGATCGTAATATCCGAATTTCCATAAAATTCCGATTCCAATAAGATCCTGGTTAAGGTTGTATGCACTTCTCATATGAGATCCCGCTAAAAAACCAAGTCCACCTGAATAAATTTTGAGAACCTGCTCAATGGCAAATTCCATTGAAAAGTAAGCTACTCTTGTAGAATATTTTGGATTGATGCTGAAAGGCATCTGAAAATTTCTAAAATCCATTAAATGTGTATTATTGTTATAAAAATTATACTCCTTAATTTAATACTGAGAACAATGTTGAAAAAACTGTACCAACTATTTAGTATTGTTATAGTCTTCATTCAAGATTTACTTTTTATTTTACAGTATTAGAATCAAAGTTTATTCAAAGATAGAAATTCGGATGAAAAATTGAATATTAAATGAAATTTAAATTTTTTGTTTTTGTATAAATGTATTCTTTAATTTCATATATTTAATTCATAAATTTTTGATTATCAAAAGTTTTGGGCTAACCGTGAAACCATGTGTTTTATTAATTATATAAAAAGACCACATGAAAAAAGCGTTTTCTGATGAAGATTTAATTAAAAATCTCAGCTTGTACTATCTCAACCGGCATTTGAAAAAAAAGCCGATAGAAAAATATCACCGTAAGATAGACGAATCTATGCTTCACGACCGGGAAAAATATAAGAAAAAGGCAGAAATTTTACTGCTCAACTCTTTTATGCACCATTTTCCCGATGTTACCTTCGAAAATCTTATCTGCGAAAGCCCAGACTTTATCGCAAAATTCAATGACAAAAAAATAGGAATCGAATTGACGGAAGTAATCAATCATCTTGAAATGAAAAAGGTGGAAAGCAATCTAAACAAAATTTTCCGTCAGGCTGAAATATTATTGGAACAAGAAGACACTGCGAAATATCGCGGTGTTTATTTTTTAGATTTTCACCTGAATATTAAATTAGATTCTCCAGAAAACCAACAGGAAATTATTCTGAATATTTATAAAAGCATTAAAAAGGGTAAACCTTTTGGCTGCGTAAAATCGATAAGGAAATCTTCACACCGCAGAAATGTTTTTATAACCTATGAGTACAACATGAATCTCTTTGACGAGTTGTGTTCTGAGAAAATTCTAGAATTAATCGAAAAAAAGAACGAAAAATTCCCCTACTACGATACTTCCGTTGATGAGTGTTGGCTAGTTATTGTTTCTGATATGAATTCTATTGCTTCAAGATATACTTTCATTCAGGATAAGGAACATCTTACCGAAGTGCAAAGCCCGTTTCATAAGATTTTTCACCTCGAAAACCTGTGTGGGAATATTACGAGTATTAAGTGATTTTTGTAATTTGGTGCATAAAATTCAATTGAATAATAAATTGTTTATTAAATATTTTGTTTTTGTCAATATTTGGTGATTTTAATTAAATTTTGTTATATTTGATTCAACTTAACCTAATAACCAAATTAGACATGAAAAAAACTCTACTTTTTATTCTATTTTGTATTTCTCAGACTTTTTATTCACAGGCAGATTGCTCTACCGCATTAGCTGTTTGCGGAAATTCAAATATTACATACAGTCCTTCGGGAATTGGCTTGGTAGACGAGACTTTGGGCGATTGTCTCAATACCGGAGAGCACAATTCTATTTGGTATAAGCTTACGATTGCCACCAGCGGAACGCTCACATTTGATCTCATTCCAAATGATCCTGGCGCAGATTATGATTGGGCAATTTATGGGCCTAATGTAACTTGCGGCACCTTAGGTTTCCCGATCCGATGTAACGCTGCAACAGTATTATTCGGTGTAGGCGCTTCCACAGGATTAAATATGACAAGTACTATCACGAGTGCGGCAGGTGGATCTTTCACTCCTTATTGTAGATATTTGGATGTTGTGGCAGGACAGACTTATTATCTGTACATAGACAACTGGGTTGGAGCGGGGAGTACCACTACAGCTCCTTTTTCATTAACTTGGGGCGGAACTGCAACTTTAGCATCTCCTTTTACAGATCCTGCTTTACAACCGCACCCGTTTGTTCCGCCGGGAGTTCCTGGAGCCAATCCTAATGACCCGCGTGAAATTCTTATCTGCTCGAGTCCTGCCTTATTTGATTTTAATTCTCTTACTGCAGGTATTCTGAACGGAAATCCGAACTTTGTCATTTCATATCATACCTCACAAAATGATGCACTTTCCGGAGCAAACCCGATTACCACTCCGATTATCGTAAATACAACCACCACGTATTATTACAGTATTCACTATAATGATCCTGCAAATCCAAATAATGCACTTAATTCTTGCAGACAAATTGGTGCATTTAAGTTTAAACTTGGAAATATTACCGCAAACGATGCTACTATTTATGCTTGTAACAACAATAAGAGTGGGCAGGCAATATTCGATCTGACGACCGCAAATATTTTTGGAGGCTCAAATGTGACCATAACATATTATCCTTCATTGGCTGCTTTGAATGCCGGAACAGGGCAGATTTCAAATCCAAATATACATTTGTCAGCAGAAGGAACAGTGTATGCTAATGTTAAAACCAATGATGGATGTTCAGATAATGCGGTTATAACCCTGAAGTTTTATCCGGAAGTAATCGTCAATGATGCAAAAATAAGAGCTTGTACCTACGATGTAAAGTTGCAGACAGCATCTTTTGATCTTACTACAGCTGCTGTGACGGGGCAGTCTGGTGTTACCAAGAAATTTTATCCTTCCCTTACTGATGCAACAAACGGAACAAATGAAATAATTCCTTTCAACAACTATATTTCTCCAAACGCTGTAGTCTATGTGAAAGTTATAGATGGAAACAGCTGTTACGGAATTGCCAAAATTACCTTAGAAGTCATTCCTCCGGTGTATTCATCTGTGTTGAAAGACAAAACAATTTGCATGGAAGACAGAACAATATTAGATGCAGGAGCAGGTTTTGATGGTTACGAATGGAGTACAGGAGCTACGACACAAACTATCTCTGATGTTGGTGTCGGAAAATATTGGGTAAAGCTAAAAACAGGTGATTGCTATACACTTCAAAATGTAACGGTTTATTCATCAGAACAACCGGTTATTACCAGTATTGATATTTCCAACACCACAGTTACAATAAATGTAAACGGAGGAACAGCTCCTTACCAGTATTCTACGGATGGTATTGCTTGGCAAGATTCTAATGTATTTACAAATATTAAAAGGGGCGATCATAAAATTTATGTAAAAGACAATTATGATTGTGAACCGATTGAAATCGCAATCGTTGTTCCTAATCTTGTCAATGTAATCACACCAAACGGTGACGGTATTAATGATGTGATTGATTATTCTGCTTTGGCAAATAAACAGAACCTGATATTTAATGTTTTCGACAGGTATGGAAATAAAATCTTCCAGGCAGATAAAATAAATAATTATAAATGGGACGGAACGACAGGTAATAAAAAAGTTCCTACCGGAAATTACTGGTATTCTGTATCCTGGAACGAAAATGATAAAAAAGGTACGCCAGTAAAATATACCGGCTGGGTATTGGTAAAAAACAGAGAATAAATTAATATTGATAAAAGCAGAAGGCCGTAGCGAAAGTAGCGGTCTTTTGTTTTTTTATTTTAAACTAATAAATCTGTTTATTAAAATTATTTTCGATATTAAATTCACTAAATTAGATATTCAAATTTCAAATCATGGAAAATCTATTTATAAAACGGTTTGAGTATTACAAAACGCTTGGTGACAAATCATTTGAGCAGCTTTCGGATGAGCAGATGTTCTGGCAGTTTAATGAAGAAAGTAATTCTGTTGCTACGATTGTAAAGCATATCGCAGGAAATATGTTGTCAAGATGGACGAATTTTTTAACTGAAGATGGTGAGAAATCTTGGCGGAACCGTGATGAAGAATTTGTTAATACCTTTAAAACCAAAGATGAGGTTTTAGCATACTGGGAAAAAGGCTGGGAATGTCTTTTTGACGCCCTCAAACAGATCAATAATGAAAATTTATATGCAATCATTTACATCAGAAATGAACCGCATTCGGTAATTGATGCAGTTTTCCGACAATTGGCACATTATCCCTATCATGTCGGGCAAATTGTTTTTATTGCTAAAATGCTTAAAAATGAAAGTTGGAAAACACTTTCTATTGCCCGAAATAAATCGGATGATTTTAATTCAGACATGAAAAATAAATTTCCAGAAAAAAATTTTGGTTCAAATTCTTCTCCGGTTTGCTATCAGAACAGTCCTGAAATTCGGGATGAATACAAACAATAGATTCAATCAATTTAGTATTCATATTAAATTGATTATCTTTGCACCCACAAAATTCAGTATCAATAAATGTCTCAATTTCACAGAACTGCCGCATTTCATACCCTTGGCTGCAAATTAAATTTTGCGGAAACATCTACCATTGCCCGTCAATTAACAGATGCAGGTTATGAAAAAGTGGGTTTTGATGAAAAAGCAAATGTTTATGTCATCAATACCTGTTCGGTAACTGAAAACGCTGACCGTGAATGCAAACTTCACGTGAAAAGAGCCATGAAAGCCAATCCTGAAGGTTTAGTGGTAATTGTCGGATGTTATGCGCAACTGAAACCTGAAGAAATTTCTCAGATTGAAGGTGTGGATCTGGTTTTAGGAGCTAAAGAAAAATTCAATATTCTAAGCTATCTTGATGATTTAGAAAAATCTGAAAACGAAGGTATTGTTCATTCTTGTGAAATTGAAGAAACTGATTTTTTTATCGGAAGTTACTCTATCGGAGACAGAACCAGAGCTTTTCTGAAAGTTCAGGATGGTTGTGATTATAAATGTACCTATTGTACGATTCCTTTAGCAAGAGGGATTTCACGTTCCGACACCATCGACAACGTTTTGAAAAATGCTAAAGAAATTGCGGCGAAAGATATTAAGGAAATCGTTCTCACAGGAGTAAATATCGGAGATTACGGAAAAGGAGAATTCGGGAATAAAAGACACGAACATACTTTTCTTGATTTAATTTCTGAACTGGATCAGGTTGAAGGAATCGAAAGAATCCGTATTTCTTCGATCGAGCCGAATCTTCTGAAAGATGAAAGCATCGAATTGGTTTCTAAAAGCAAGAGCTTTGTTCCGCATTTCCATATTCCGTTGCAATCGGGGAGTGATGATTTATTGAAAAAAATGAAACGTCGTTATTTGACTAAATTATATAACGATAGAGTGAATAAAATCCGTGAGGTAATGCCTCATGCAGCGATTGGAGTTGATGTAATTGTAGGTTTTCCTGGTGAAACTGAAGAAAGATTCATGGAAACCTATAATTTTCTGAATGAACTTCCAATTACCTATCTCCACGTTTTTACCTACTCTGAAAGAGAAAATACTGAAGCTGTAGGGATGGATGGTATTGTTCCGATTCCTGAGAGAAAAAAGCGTAACAAAATGCTGAGAATTTTATCTGAAAAGAAAAAGATGGCATTTTACCAAACCCAACTTGGAAAAACACTTCCTGTACTTTGGGAGCACGAAAATAAAGACGGAAAAATGTTTGGCTTCACTGAAAATTATGTAAGAGTATCCAAAGATTTTGACGAAGCTTCTGTAAATCAAATTGAATTCTTGAATTTAGAAAAAATCCTGTCAGATGGCACGGTTTCTGTGCAATCGTCTTACGAAAGTTTTTTAGCAAAAGCTTAGTCTGTTTGCTTTATTTCCACTAAATTTATTCTTTAACATTTTTAAAATCTACATTCTTATGAGAGATAAGTTTTTATCTTGGGGAATTGTATTGGTAATTGCTACATGGATAATAGCATTGCTGATCAGAGCACATTATTGGATACCGATCCTTTTAACTGCAATTTATATTTTGGGCATTTATAATGCTTATCAGACAAAACATGCTATTTTGAGAAACTTTCCCGTTTTGGGGTATTTCAGATATTTTTTTGAAAGCATATCTCCGGAAATGCAGCAATATTTTATCGAAAGAGAAACCGACGGAAAACCATTTCCCAGGAATCAGCGCTCTGCTGTCTACAGACGTTCCAAGAATATAAGCGATACTGTTCCTTTCGGAACACAATTGGAAGTCAATCACAGAAAATACGAAGGAATAAAGCATTCTATTTATGCAAAATCTCCCAAAGAAGAGCTTCCGAGAGTTTGGGTAGGAGGAGAACAGTGTACACAGCCTTATCATGCTTCGTTATTTAATATTTCGGCGATGAGTTTTGGAGCATTGAGCGACAGAGCACAAATTTCTTTGAACAGAGGCGCTAAAAAAGGAAACTTCTATCATAATACGGGAGAAGGAGGGATTTCTCCACATCATTTAGAAGGTGGAGATCTTTGCTGGCAAATCGGAACAGGATATTTCGGATGCAGAGACGAGCAGGGAAATTTTAACCCTGAATTATTTACAAAATATTCTTCACTTCCGAATGTGAAAATGATTGAGATCAAGTTGTCTCAAGGTGCAAAGCCTGGTCATGGTGGGGTTTTGCCGGGAGTGAAAAACACGCCTGAAATTGCAAAAATCCGTCATGTCACACCCGGAATGACGATTATTTCGCCGCCATCCCATTCAGCTTTCTCCAATGCTGCAGGATTATTACATTTCGTAAAACAGTTGAGAGAACTTTCTGGTGGAAAACCAATAGGATTTAAGTTATGTATTGGTGATACCAAAGAGTTTGAAGATATCTGCGTTCAGATGAATGTTTTGAAAATCTATCCTGATTTTATTACAATCGATGGGGCAGAAGGCGGAACGGGAGCAGCACCACCAGAATTTTCAGACGGAGTAGGAATGCCTCTGGAGCCGGCTCTTATTTTTGTAAACAGAACGCTTAAAAATTACAATTTAAGAAATAAGTTAAGAGTTATTGCAAGCGGAAAAGTTCTCACCAGTTTAGATATTCTGAGAGCTGTTGCGATGGGAGCGGATATGTGTAATAATGCAAGAGGGTTTATGTTTGCATTAGGATGCATTCAGGCGTTGAGATGTAATAACAACAATTGTCCGACCGGTGTTGCAACCCAGGATAAGATGCTGATTAAAGGGCTTGATGTAACCGATAAGGCAGAAAGAGTTTATCATTTTCATAAAAACACACTTCATACATGCAATGAGCTGATTGCGGCGGCAGGCAGAAGTTCTTACGAAGAAATTGATGCTTCCATGTTTATGCGGGGTGATGAATTTGAGCATCTTTCAGACAAATATTTCCCGGATATTTTAGGAAATGTAAGATAAACAAAAAACGCTTCAGTAGGCTGAAGCGTTTTTTTTATAAAGTTTTTAAATAATTTATTGCTGATCTGCAGGTCTTGTTTGTGCATTGTAAATCTGGAAATTGAAAACAAAAGTCATATTTTTAAGACCATAGTAGTTTTCATTTCTTGCGAAAGCTGCTTTTGAGGGAACAATAATTACCCCTTGCAGATTTGGGACTGTTTCATTCGGGAGATTATTATATCCTTCAAAATATTTCAAAGCTTCTTTTAATCCTGCGATTTCATAGTAACTACGTGGTTTTGCATCTGTAACCAGACTTTTCTTGGCATAATAAAATGTAGGATCGGTGTAAGGTGAACCGCTTCCGTCCAAAGTATTCAGTAAACTTCCATAATTGGTCAATGCTATATTTCCGTCTGTATCTGTTGCAAGATAATAGTTGGCTCTCATCATTGTTTTAATAAGCGTTGCATCGGTTGATGATGAATCTGTGTTTAAAGTAACACCCGGATTTGGCTGAGCTCCGTCTCTTTTAATATAGATAACTCCGGAAGAAAGCTTTTCGTGAGGTAATTGAGAAAGTTTTTTCTCATTATCATCAGATGCATCTGTGCTGCTGAAAGCTTTTATATTTCCCTTTGAATCCAGGTAGTTGTTATCCATGAATTTCTGAATAGCCTGCTCATCATACGAGTTTCTTACATTAATATCTTCCGGCTCTACGAAAGTTTCCACTTCATCATCCTTTTTACAAGCTGCGAAACACAATGATCCTGCAAGGATATACAAAAATATTTTTTTCATTTCAAAAAACTTTAATTACTTTACAAATAATATAACGACAAAAGTATAAAAAAATATGAGAATAGATAAATTTTTATGGAGTATTCGATTTTATAAGACCAGATCCATCTCTACCGAAGAAATAAAGAAGAACAGGGTTTCTATAGGTGAGTCTGTGGTGAAGTCTTCGAAGGAGGTGAAAGAAGGCGATGTGATTAAGATCCGTAAAAATCAAATCGACTACAAGATTAAAGTCATCCAGATTCCTAAAAGCAGACTTGGAGCTAAGCTGGTTCCGCTTCATATCAAAGATGTTACCGACAAAGAACAATATGAATTATTGAAAATGCGTAAAATGTCTCAGGATTATTACCGAAACAGAGGTGAAGGTCGTCCTACCAAAAAAGACAGACGTGATATGGATGATTATGTGGAAAATGATGTGGCAGCAGATTTTACAGATTGGGACGATTTCTTCGGAGAAACAGGTGATGATTCAGAATCTGAAAACGAGAATTAATACTTAAAAATAAAAAGCTCTAGAGATAGAGCTTTTCTGTTATTTCTTTTACAATGTCTTCGGGAGTTTTGTTATCTGTACTAATGCTAAACTGAGCTTTACTGTAAAATATATTTCTTTCAAATAAATGCTTTGCAATAAACTCGGGAAGATCTTCATCCGTTATTTTTGCAATCAAGGGTCTTTTTTCTTTCTGTTTTGAAAGTCTTTCAACTAGTGTAGGGATAGAAGCTCTCAGAAAAATGCTTTTAGAATTATGGTTGATAATTTCCATGTTATTATAATAAACCGGAGTTCCTCCACCCAGGCTCAAAACAATGTTTTCGCGGGTCGCCAGAATTTCTTCCAAAGTCTCTCTTTCCAGCTTTCTAAAGTAGATTTCGCCCTTTTTCTCGAAAATTTCCGGAATGGTTAATTTATTTCGCCAGGAAATTTCTTTATCAAGGTCAATTAGTTTGAAATTTATTTTGTCGCTTAATATTTTGGAAATGTGAGATTTGCCGCTTCCCATGTATCCAATCAGTGAAATTATCATGAATTTATTTTAAACAAATTTGCGAAAAAGTTTTGAGATAATGAAAAAAGTCCTATCTTTGCACCACTAAAAACAAGGGACATTACTTAACAGTGAAACTTGATAATAAAGTGGCCGACTCGGTAGCTCAGCTGGTAGAGCAATACACTTTTAATGTATGGGTCCTGGGTTCGAATCCCAGCCGGGTCACTAGCAAAAAAACTTACTTTCTAAGTGATTTTTTTTGCCTGCGTGGTGAAATTGGTAGACACGCCATCTTGAGGGGGTGGTTTCCTAAGGATGTGCTGGTTCGAGTCCAGTCGCAGGCACTGCAGAAAAAATATTTAATTAAAATTGATATTATGTAAAATAAATTTTTATATTTGTCAACGTTAATTTTTATGTGACCGACTCGGTAGCTCAGCTGGTAGAGCAATACACTTTTAATGTATGGGTCCTGGGTTCGAATCCCAGCCGGGTCACAAGTTTACTGAAAAGTAAATTTTTTTCATATTAATATTTTGTGATTTGGTGTTCAAAGGCTTCCGTCAGGAAGCCTTTGATTTTTGTATTAATCCAAATGCATATTGTCTATTAATCGTACTCCGTCAACATTTACTACAATAAATGCTCTGTACGATTTTGAATCTTCAACGGTTTCGGTTTCTTTTAAAGTATTTTCATCTGCAATCATAAAATATTCCAATTCCATTCCGGATTGAGTGCTGAGAATTTCTTTTACTTTTTCTTTAATTTCTGTGATTGATTTTAATTTAAACCATCGGTTTACACTCACCAGAATTTCATAAATGATTTTTGAATCATCTCTTCTTTCTGCTGTGAGACGTTGGTTTCTTGAGCTTAATGCTAAACCGCTTTCTGCTCTGTAAATAGGAACTCCGATTATTTTTATCGGAAGCTGTTTTTTTTCTGTCATTTTGCGGATGATGGCTAATTGCTGAAAATCTTTTTCTCCGAAATAAGCATTATCAGGTTGTACCTGTCTGAAAAGTTCTTCAACTACAGTTCCTACCCCGTCAAAATGTCCGGGTCTAGATTTACCTTCCATTTCATTTTCCAGTCCGTCATAATCGTAATGCTTGCTTTCTGTTTTTTCGGGATAAATATCTTCAACCTGTGGAATGTAAACCGCATCCACCAAACCCGACTTTTCAAGAATTGATATGTCACGATCGGTATCTCGGGGATATTTTTCCAGGTCTTCAGCATTGTTAAATTGTGTTGGGTTAACAAAAATTGAAGAAATTACCAGATCATTTTCTTTTCTTGCTGCTTCATACAGAGAAAGGTGGCCATTGTGTAAAGCACCCATTGTTGGTGCAAAACCAATTCTTTTCCCCATTTCTTTCTGTCTTTCAATAAAATTCTGAAGCGTTTTCTTGTTTTTTAGAACTTCCATAGTTTATTTTAATAATAATTCAAAAATACTAAATATTAAGGGATTCATTTTTAGTTTTAATATAATAATCTCGCTAACTATCGTAAAAAAATGTTAATTACAATAATGTTGAATGTTTTTTCGTAATTTTGCACATTAAAGCATTATTTAAAATAAGATAGAGATTATATGCCCAATCAGAAAATACTGTACATTACCACAGAGATGTACCCTTATCAGGAAGATACAAATTTAGCAGCGGTGGTAAACAAAATGGCACTTAAAATGCACCAAGAAGGCAATGATGTAAGAGTTTTTATGCCAAGATTCGGACAGATAAGTGAGAGGAAATTTCAGCTTCATGAGGTGATTCGCCTTTCGGGGATGAATATTATTATTAACGATTTAGATCAGCCTTTAATTATTAAAGTAGCTTCTTTACCGGGGGAAAGACTTCAGGTTTATTTCATCGATAACGAAGAATATTTTAAGAGAAAACAATATTATTTCGATGATGAAGGAGTTGCATTTGAAGATAATGATGAAAGAGCGATTTTCTTTGCACGTGGTGTGATTGAAACCATTAAAAAACTAAACTGGGTTCCGGACGTTATTCACCTGAATGGTTGGATGTCTTCATTCGTGCCTATTTATCTTAAAACTTACTATAAATCTGATTCTTACTTCAAAGATGCCAAAATTGTTCTTTCATTATACAATGAAAAGGATGCGCCTTTGGCTTCCAACGTAGGAGAAAAACTGAAGTTTGATAATATTTCAGATTTAAACGCGTTGAATAATCCTAGCTTCGAAAGTTTCGTTATCGAAAGTATGAACTATGTGGATGAAGTAGTAAAAGGAGATGAATTCTTAAACGGAGAGCTGGATAAAGCATTCAATGAAACTTCTACATCAAAATCCGAATATCTGGATGTAGATTCTATCAGTAAATTATATTAATATACATTTTGATGATTTATAATATTAGAAAAATTTTCACCATCCTTTCTTTAATGATATTAGGTGGTGTGCTGGTTTATAATTGTGAGCCGGAACCGGATTCTCTTGGAGAACAGCTGTTTTTGGATGGTGCAGCGAACAGAAATGAATCTTCTTATGATCTTATTGCTTATAATCTAAGTAATAACGATACCATCAGAGCAGACGCAAATACGCTTTATAATCTTTTGGGTTCTACAGCCAATACTTCTGCTACAGGCGTTTTGGGAGCTTTTAACGAAAGTCAGTTTGGTCTACAGAAGGCTTCTTATTTTACTCAACTTAGATTGCCTGCATACGATCCGGATTTCGGAACCAATGCTGTGGTAGATTCTGTTGTTTTAGTCCTTAAACCTATTTATCGTTCAGATTCGATTACAACAACAACTGATGAGAACTATGTTTATCCGGATGGTAATGTTGATGCAAAAAAAGTTGTTAATACTTATCCTGCTGTAAAATATGGTAAGGCTAAGAAAAAAATGAACATTCAAGTGCAGGAAGTTATTGATTTCATGAACGGATATAATGATCCCGTCTATTCTAATACAAATTTTGCTGTAAACTCAACGGTTTTGGGTTCAAAAGAATTTTCCGGTAATGTAAATTCTGTTACTATTACTAAAGATTCTGACGCTTCTTCACTGTTTACTTCTGCAACGGGTTTCAGAATTCCTTTATCTCCTACTTTTTTCCAATCTAAAATCATAGCTAAAAAAGGTCAGCCTGAATTGAAAGATGTTTCCAACTTTATCAGATATTTCAGAGGACTGAAAATTTCTGTAGAGGAAAGTGACGGTTATCTATTCCAGTTCTATCCAAACGATATGGAATTGATCATGTATTATAAGAATGATAAGGATGAAAATGGCACAAATACAAGGCCTCAGTTAAAATATTCGTTTTCTATCGGAAGTGCAAACGCACATTCAGGATATTATCAGTATGACAGAAGCGGTGCTGCAGCAGGTAGTGTGGTGCCGAATACGGAAACAGGAGATTTAAAACTGTATGCTCAGGGAATGGGAGGAAACTCTATTGGGGTGAAGTTCCCGATAAGTACAATTAATCAGCTCAAAGACTTGTATCAGACCAAAAAAGCAGCAATTATAAGTGCAAAAATCAGAATTTATACAGATGATTCAGTTTGGTCAAACCCATATGCAAAACCGTCTGCTTTTACAATTCTTCAGAGATATATAGACGATAACAATAAACCTGCTTTTAAATTTACAACGGACTATAGTATTTTAGGAAGCGCGAGTACGTTTGTCCCATATAGAGCTTATGATACAGAAAAAAATCCATCGTATTATGATTTTACTGTAACACAATCTTTAAAGGAGATTGTTGAATCACCAAATCAATATACAGAAAAAGATTTTAATGATAAATTTTATAGAATTGATCTAGCTCAGTTTATATCTACTTCTGCAGGTAGTCTTGCAGGATATAAATACACTTCGAGACCATTTTCTATGTTAAGAACTGTTTTTGTGGGATCAGATCCTTCAAATGCGAATAAAATTCAATTAAAAGTTACTTACGGTACAAAATAATATTTAAAAAAATACACTTGATTAAATTATGTGCGGAATAGTTGGTTATACAGGCTTTCAGGATGCTTATGATATTGTTATCAATGGTCTTAGAAGATTAGAATATAGAGGATACGACAGTGCCGGAATTGTTTTGGAGAATACAGCTAACAGCTTTAGTGTAGAAAAGACTAAAGGTAAAGTTGATGACCTTGTAAATATTTCAAATAATCTAAAAGGAACTGCAAAAATAGGAATGGGACATACACGTTGGGCAACTCATGGTGTACCAAGTGACAGAAATTCCCATCCCCATGTTTCCAATAACGGGAAAATTGCAATCGTCCATAATGGTATCATTGAAAATTATGATACGATTAAAACGATGCTTATCGATAAAGGATTTTCTTTTAAATCTGAAACAGATACTGAAGTTTTGGTAAATTTAATTCAGTATTTTACTGATTTGAATGCTGAAACAGATTTTCCTACAGCAGTAAGATATGCATTGAATGAAGTTTATGGTGCTTATGCCATTACTGTAATGCATGAAGATTATCCTGGGCTTTTGGTTGTGGCAAGATTAGGTTCGCCTTTGGCAATCGGAATTGGTGAAAAAGAATATTTCATTGCATCTGATGCATCTCCTTTCGTTGAATTTACAAAAGAAGCTATTTATCTTGAAGAAGGTCATATGGCCACAATATCTTTAGAATCAGGTGTTGACATCAGAACGATTCAGGATAACTCTAAAATTATTCCCGAAATTCAGGAGCTTAAATTAAGTTTAGAGCAAATCGAAAAAGGAGGATTCGAGCATTTCATGCTAAAAGAAATCTTCGAACAGCCAAAATCGATCCACGATACAATGAGAGGAAGACTTATTGTAAATGAAGGGATCATTAAAATGGCAGGAATCTGGGATCACGTTGAAAGATTTAAAAATGCCAACAGAATTATTATTATCGCTTGCGGTACTTCTTGGCATGCTGGTCTCATCGGTGAATATCTAATTGAAGAATTTGCCAGAATTCCTGTTGAAGTAGAGTATGCTTCAGAATTCAGATACAGAAATCCTATTATTACCGATAAAGATGTTGTTATCGCAATTTCTCAGTCAGGAGAAACAGCAGATACAATGGCTGCTTTGAAATTGGCTAAAGAGAGAGGCGCATTTATATATGGTATCTGTAATGTTGTAGATTCTTCGATTGCAAGAATTACGGATGCAGGATCTTATACGCATGCAGGACCGGAAATTGGTGTGGCTTCTACAAAAGCATTTACGGCTCAATTGACTATTCTTTCCTTAATCGCATTAAAATTAGGAAAACATAATGGAAACTTAGGAAATGCAGAATTCATGAGTCTAATCTCTGAATTGGATGCAATACCTAAAAAAATTGAAGAAGTATTAGAAGCAACACACGAGCTAACTCAAAATATTGCTAAGGACTTTATAAACGCAACAAACTTCCTTTATTTGGGAAGAGGTTACAATTACCCTGCTGCTTTGGAGGGAGCCTTAAAATTAAAAGAAATCTCTTACATTCACGCTGAAGGATATCCTGCTGCAGAAATGAAGCATGGCCCGATTGCATTAATTGATGAAAACATGCCGATTGTTATCATTGCTCCTAAAAAAGGACATTATGATAAGATTGTTAGCAATGTACAGGAAATTAAAGCGAGAAAAGGAAAAGTAATCGCTGTAGTAAACAAAGGAGATACTCAGGTAAGTGCGATGGCAGATTATGTTATTGAAATCCCTGAAACTTCAGAATGTTTCTCTCCAATTGTTGCTTCAGTACCACTACAACTTCTGGCTTATTATATAGCAGTATATAGAGGAGCTAATGTCGATCAGCCAAGAAATCTTGCAAAATCGGTAACTGTAGAGTAAAAAGCACTTTGAAATAAAATAAATTTAGATTTTTTTCGTTATTCCAAAAAAAATCTTAAAAGTTTCTTAAAAAAATTATATATTTACGGCTTAATTATAAAAATTAACATGAAAAGGATATTTCTTTTATTATTGTCTGCGTCGGTAGCATCGGTATCTTGTTCAGGTGGGGGAGCCTCTTCGGTAGGTAAACCGGGAACAAAAGGAGAATTGATACCAAGAGAAAAAACAAAATCATTTGTTGCAGAAAGACCTTATGGTATGGTGGCAATTCCTGGCGGTTCCTTTATTGCAGGTATGGCTGATGAATCATTTACCAATACTGGTGAAACTGCACCATTGAAAACGGTAACTGTAGCTCCTTTCTTTATGGATGAAGCTGAAACTACAAATGCAGAATACAGAGTTTTCATTAATTATGTAAGAGATTCTATCGCCAGAACTATGCTTGCTGAAGCTGCTGGTGAAGGAGGTGATGGCCGTGGTAGAGGACAAAGCATCGGAGACTATGCTTATCTTGCTAAAAAAGAAGAAAATTTAACACCATATCAGGAATATTTAGAAGGAGCAGGAGGTAGAGATGATTATGATGCTACAAAAAGATTAGACTGGAAAATTCCATTGCATTGGAATACGTCTAAATATCCTGATGTAGAATATGCTGAAGTTTTAGAATCTATGTACTTGCCGGCTTCTTCAAGAGTTGGTAGTGAAAGACTTATTGACGTAAGTAAATTAAAATACAACTACAAGTGGGGAGATATGGATGCTGCAATTGCTGATAATGAAAGAGGGGTAAACTTCCTTAGAAGCGAAAGTATTGCAATTTATCCTGATACAACAGTTTGGGTAAATGACTTCCACTTTACTTATAATGAGCCGTTATTCGAACAATATTTCTGGCATAAGGCTTATAAAGATTATCCTGTAGTAGGAGTAACCTGGGATCAGGCAAGAGCTTACTGTAACTTCAGATCTAAATTAAAATCTGATTATAACGAAAGCTTAAAAAGAAAAAAACAAAGACCTTTAGTATTCCGTTTACCAAATGAAATGGAATGGGAATATGCAGCAAGAGGAGGTAAGCAAAATGCTACTTATCCTTGGGGTGGTCCTTATTTAATGGATGACAGAGGTTGTTACTTGGCTAACTTCAAACCAAAAAGAGGTAGCTATATGGAAGACGAGAAAAAAGGAACTTATACTTACACTGCTCCGGTGAAGAAATTCAAAAAGAATTCTTTCGGATTATTTGATATGGCAGGAAACGTATCTGAATGGACAATTTCAGGATATGATAATTCTTCTTACACATTCTCTTCTACTTTAAATCCTTCTACAAAATCTAAAACAGATACTAAGAAATCTGTAAGAGGAGGTTCTTGGAAAGATGTTGGTTATATGTTGATGACAGGAGCAAGAGACTGGGAATATAAAGACTCTGCTAGAAGTTATATTGGTTTCAGAACCGTACAAGATATTCCTGAAGCTGCTGTTAAAGCGAAAAGAATTAACAGATAATATTGCTCAAATTATTTTATTATCAATTATTTTAAAACTTAAAAAAAACTAACTTATATGTTTAAGACTAAAGATGCTTGGATGAATTTCTTTTATTCATTCGGTGCTGCAATTGTAATTCTTGGAGCTTGGCTTAAAATTACTCACATTACTCTGGGACCAATTAATGGTAACATCGCTCTTACAGTAGGGCTTATTACTGAGGCAATTATCTTCATCATCTTTGCTTTCGACCCTCCGAAAAACGAAGAGTCTTATGCTTGGGAAAATGTTTACCCTGAATTGTTGGACAAACATGCAAACCCGAATCCACTTCACTCAAATATTGCTAAAAACAACGCCAATCAATTTGCGGAATTAGAAAATTCTCTTTCTAATAAATTAGATAAAATGCTTCAAGATGCAAAATTAGACGTTCAGTTATTTGAAAGATTAAGAACAGGAATTGATAAATTTTCAGGTTCTGTAGATCAGATCAACCAAACTGTTGACGTTTCTGCTTCTACTCACAAATACAATGAGCAATTAAATAAAGCTGCTCAGCACATGGAAAGTATGAATGCTCTTTATGCAATGCAGCTGGAAAACGGTCAGAAGCAATCTGATTTTGCAAAGAAATATGTTGAAGATATGCAAAAGTCTGCAGAACAATCTGAGAAGTTTAATCAAGAATTACAAGGTTTAACAACTAACTTAAACAGCTTAAACAGAGTTTACGGTGGTATGTTAACTGCTATGAAGTCATAATCCTTAACCATTAATTTAAACAAAAACTAAAGAAAAGAGAATGGCAAAAGGAAAACAGACCCCACGTCAGAAGATGATCAACCTTATGTATTTGGTGTTCATCGCGATGATGGCCCTAAATATTGATGTTGAAATTATTAGATCGTATTATGATTCTACAAGATCATTAAATGCAACCAGACTATTAACAGAGCAGAAGAACGAAGATATTTTCGAAAAGACTCTCGAAGCGAAAGCTCAGCAGGTACCGGATACTTATGCTGAACCATGGGAACAGTATAAAGTGCTTAGAGAGAAAATTAATGTCCTGGTAAAATATGCTCAGGATAGTAAAGATGCTGTTAAGAAAAATTCAGACTTCCATGATAAAGATCCGAAAACCGGAAAAGATATGGATATCAGCGAGAATTTCTCTGCTTTAAACAATAACGAAGCTACTACTGAATATTTCTTCAAAGAAGGTGACGAAAACACACCTTCTGCGAATGCTACGGAACTGAAAAAGAAAATGGATGATGTAAGAAATTATATCAACACTACTTTCGGAAAAAATCCACAGCTACAAAAATTAGTAGACAGAGCAAATGCTTCTCTAAGTGCAGAATATGCAAACGGAAAATCTCCGAACGGTAAAACGTGGTTTCAGAATAAATTCTATCACCAACCACTTATCGCTGCTATTTCTAATTTAGAGATTATTCAGAATGATGCAAGAAACGTACAGTCAGATGCATTGGCGTTGATGCTTCAGGAAAAAGTTGATGCAAGCATCAAGTTTACAAGTTATGAAGCGATCGTTTCTGCACCTACAGATGTTCAGGCTGGTAAAAAAGCTGAAGCAGTTGTAATGTTAGGAAACTATTCAAACAGTAGCAAGATTAGCATTAGCGGAGTAAGCAGACAGGAAAATGGTAAAGGTTACCTTCCTTTGAATACCGGAGGTCTTGGAGAGAAAAAGATTGGTGGTGTAATCACATTAACAGATGCTACTGGAAAAGCTCAGCAATTCCCGTTCACGCATACATATAATGTAATCGCTGGTCCTCAACAGGTAAAACTTGAGCAAGGATTATTGCTTTCTGCTGATAAGATGAATGTAATGTATAGAGGATTAGAAAACCCGGTAACTGGATCTATTCTTGGTGCTGATAACTCTAAATTATCTCTATCTGCTGCAGGTGCTGTTGTTAAAAATACTGGTAAAGGTAAATGGGATGTTATTCCATCTACAGGAAATGTTGTGAAATTAACTTTGTCAGGTACAGATCCTACTGGAAAAACTGTATCTCAGGTATTTGAATATAGAATTAAAGGAGTTCCAAGACCACAAGGTCAAATTAGAGGTAAGGCTGTCAATTTTATGCCGGTTAGTTCTATTCCGAATCAAGTTGTTGCTGCTGCGTTACCTGATTTTGATTTCCCAGTATCATTTACTGTAAACAGTTTTATTTTGAAACTTCCGGGAAGAGCTGGTACTATGATACAAGGTAACTCTTTATCTTCTGCTGAAGGATTGATTAAAAATCTTCGTCCAGGTGATGTTGTTCAGATTTATGATATCCAAGCTACAGCTACTGGACTTGGTAACCAACGATTGAAAGAAATATCACCAGTTATTATCAATGTTCAATAACATTAATTTGTAAATTCATATTATGAAAAAATATATTAGCAGTCTTTTAATATTAGCTTCTGGGTTTGCATTTTCTCAGTCTATTCTAAATGCTTCTTCTCCGGAAGAGTTCCGACAGATGAGAGCTGAAAATATGAAAAAGGTAGGAGATACTGTTATTAGTAATAAAGTAACTCCTTTAGAGTATGGCTTTGTTGATGAAAAAGACATCTTAAAAAGTATGATGGTATGGGAAGTTATTGATCTTAACGATAAGATTAATCAACCATTCTACTATGATAATCCAAATGGGTTATTATCTAAAACAACAAGATCTTTATATCAAATTTTATTAGATGCAGCTCTGAATGGAGAAATTGATGAAGTTTATGAGGATGAAAACTTCTCTACTAAGTCTACTCCTGAAGCTATAAAAAAGAAATTAGAGAGCGAAAGAGTTGATGATGAATTAATTGAAATTATTAATTCTGGAAGAACTCCTACAGAAGCTGAAAAAAAGCAGTATGTAGATTTGATCAGAACGACTACTGATAAAGTAAAAGTTCTAAAGATTATGGGAATGTGGTTCATAGACAAAAGAGATGGTCAAATGAAATACAGACCTTTGGGGATTGCTGCAATGGGGCCAGATCCAACTTCAATAGGAAGAATAGGTCCAGACGGGCAACCTTTGGCTGGTGCTGACGAATTAGTTGATTTGTTTTGGGTATATTATCCAAAAGCACGAGATATTTTAGCAAATAATTATGTATTCAATAGAGCAAATTCTTCAGCGGATTTATCTTTTGATGATATCATTAATGCAAGAAGATTCTCTTCTGTTATCTATAAGTCTACAAGCGGGCTTGGTGATGGTACGATTAAAGACTATGTTCCTAGAAATGCTGAAGAGCAATTGGCTGAAAGCCAAAGAATCAAAGAACAGATTCTTCAAATGGAGAATGATATGTGGAATTACTAAATTTCACTTGATATTTATAAAAAACCTGAGTACTTTTACTCAGGTTTTTTTATTATGAAAAATATCGATTACATTATCGTTGGTGATGGTTATGCAGCATTGTTTTTTGCACATCAGCTAATTTTAAATAACAAATCTTTTGTTGTATTTTCAGAACAGAAGAAAAGCGCTTCTCAGATTTCTGCCGGAATTATCAATCCTGTCGTATTGAAGAAATTTACCACATTCTGGAAAGCCCAGGAACAAATAAATTTTCTAAAAAAATCTTTAAAGGAAATAGAAACTTACACGGGCGAAAGTTATTTTATAGATTCACCTATTCACAGAATTTTCCATGATGAAAATGAACAAAAGCTTTGGTTAAAAAAATCGGAAAATGAAGACTTGAAATACTTTTTAGACAAAAATTTTGATCATTTAAATACAGTAAAAAACGACTTTCTCACCGGAAAGGTTAATCAGTCGGCTCGGCTTGATGTTAAAGGTTTTTTTAGTGGAATATTGAGTTTTTTAGAAGCTAACGGTAACTTGGTAGAAGAAAAGTTAATTTATTCAGAAATTAATACTTCCAGTTCAACATATAAAGATTTTCATTTTAAAAATATTTTGTTCTGTGAAGGAATGGGTGTGAAAGAAAACCCTTTCTTTTCCCATATTGAAGTGAATCCCAATAAAGGGCATCATATCAGAGTAAAACTTTCCGAATCAATTCCGCAGAATATCACTATTAAGAAGAAGCATTTCTTGTTCCCTCTTGAAAATGGACTTCATTTTTATGGAGGAACATATGATCGGGAACAGATGCACCATGAAATCGATGATTCTGCTGTGGATCAGCTGCAAAAAGGCTTGTCGGAATTTTATCCTTGCAATTTTGATATTAAAGAAATATATTTTGGTTTTAGGCCAACTGTTAAAGATCGCAGACCTATTATAGGAAGACATCCGGAATACAGAAATTTGTTTGTTTTCAACGGTTTGGGAGCACGAGGAATATTAAATGGCTGCTACTTTTCAAAATCTTTATTCGATTACATTGAAAATAATATTCCCTTACACGAAGAAATATCAATTGATAGATTTCATAAAAAAGACGCTTAAAAAGCGTCTTTTAATTTTTATTGTGAAGCCAGTTTTGTATTGGCTTGATCTCTTTTTCCATGAAATAAAACCATATCTACATCTTTTTTCAGAAAAGTTACTTCAGATTTGGTTTCGGTATATTGATATTTGTTGTCAACAGTAGAAAACCCTGGATTTTCAAAATTTTTATGAAGTTCATATGATTGTCCGTTCAGGCGTACAACCACGCTATTCTTAGTCTTATTGGTAATAATTTCCATCTGATCGCCATGACGGTCTGTTATGGTTTCCTTTACAATTTCGTCATTATTGGTGGTAGAAGTTGGGGTATTTGCTGCGTTCAGATCAGGATCTTTTGCAGAATGTTTACATGCTGTTACTGAAAGGATACAAAGACCCGAAAATAATATAGCTACTGCTTTTTTCATAATAATTGTTTTTTTGAAAATTCATGAAAGTGGTGTTTGATATTGATTTCAAAATTACGTATATTTTTAGTAATAAATGTTAAATTTTGATAAAATAACTTAATTAATTTATTTTCCACCCTATTTATTTGTAGTTTGTCTATTGTAAGCAAATTTTGTACCGTATATAGCTTTTTTGGTTTAATTTTTTTTAATATAAATGCATCCGATTACTTTTAGCTAATTTAAATTACAGTTAAATTTTGTTAATTGATTTTAAGTTTAATAAATCTCGGCTTACATTTGTGGCTTCAAATGAAAAACGCAATTATTTATTTCCTTACTGCTTTATTTCTGCTATTTGTAGTAGAAAGCAGGCTTAATACAAATACATTGCGAAATGACTATGTAAGTCATTCATCCCAAAATCTTCCGAAAAGAATCAACAGACTCAATCAGATTTTAGAAAAAATTTCGATTCAGCAGCAGGTTGATAGTGTAGATGCTGCTTCTTTGGAATTGGATGAAGGTAATTTTCAGATCTCCGATGCTTCGAAGGCTATACTTGTTTTTGCGAGTGTTTTCGGTCTGATTTATTTATTTGGTTTAAAATACCGAAAAAGATTTAAGCTAAATACCCACCATTTTATTACAGATATTCTTTCTGTAAAAAGGTTCATTTTTATTCGGTCAATCAGAATTTAAAATTTTTTCGATTCAAATTATATTTTGTCTTAGCTCTAAGATAGAATAATTCCGTGTGTTCAAACACCTCTGTAATTCAAATTTATCATTTACGATTTATCCCTCAAATAGTATGAGATCATGTTAGTTGGTAATTAAACCAATTAATAAAACGATTTCATAGGGCAATTTTAATACAAACAAATATACTTATGAAAAGAGTAGCATCTTTGGTCGCTCTCGGCACATTGCTGTTGTTGTCTAGCTGTAACAACAAACACGAAGAAAAACAGGAAGATTCAGTGTATCCGGTAACATCTCCCGTGAAAATGGATACGATTATTAATAAAGATTTCGTCGCCCAGATTCAGTCTGTAAAAAATATTGAAGTTCGTGCTCAGGAAAAAGGTTTCCTTGAAAAAATATATGTTGACGAAGGTCAGTATGTAAAAGCAGGGCAGACTTTATTCAGAATTATGCCTCAGGTTTATCAGGCAGAATTATTAAAAGCTAAAGCTGAAGTAGAACAGGCTTCCATTGAGCTGAGAAATGCAAGTACATTATCCGACAATAATATTGTTTCAAAGAATGAAAGATTAATGGCAAAAGCTAAACTGGATGCAGCCAACGCAGAAATGAGATTAGCTCAAATTCACCTTTCTTTTACCGATATTAAAGCTCCTTTTTCTGGAGTAATAGACAGAATTCCTTTGAAATTGGGGAGCTTAGTTGATGAGGGAGATCTTTTAACAACGCTTTCAGACAATACGGATATTTATAGTTATTTTAATGTTTCCGAACCTGAATATCTGAATTATCAGAAAAATGTTTCCGACCGAGGAAACCAAAATGTGAATCTGGTAATGGCAAATGGAGAATTGTTTAATCAAACAGGGCAGATACAGACCATCGAAGGCCAGTTTGATAATGAAACGGGAAATATTGCTTTCAGAGCGAAGTTTCCCAATCCTGAAAAACTCTTGAGAAACGGTGAAACCGGAAAAGTACGTATGACTTTACCATTAAAAAATGCTTTGATTATTCCTCAAAAAGCAACTTACGAAATTCAGGACCAGAAATATGTTTTTGTAATTGATAAAAATGGAGTTGCAAAATCTAAGAATATTAAAGTTGCTTATGAACTTCCCGATCTATATGTCGTTTCTTCAGGACTCTCAGATAATGAAAAAATCTTGTTAGAAGGTGTTCAGAAAGTGAAAGACGACCAGAAAGTGAAGGTTAAATTTCAGGATCCGAAGAAAGTTCTTCAGTCTTTAAAATTAAAAGCAGAATAAAAATAAATGATAATCGATGATTGGTAATTGATTTAGCAAACATCCATCAT
Organism: Chryseobacterium sp. RLHN22; assembly: GCF_051011795.1. Taxonomy (NCBI): domain Bacteria; kingdom Pseudomonadati; phylum Bacteroidota; class Flavobacteriia; order Flavobacteriales; family Weeksellaceae; genus Chryseobacterium; species Chryseobacterium sp. RLHN22. The sequence goes on along the minus strand of NZ_JBPCHW010000022.1, from coordinate 33,574 downwards.
CTAACATCCAACATTCTTATGTTTAAAAAATTCATCCGCAGACCCGTTCTGTCGATTGTAATCTCTTTGATTATCGTATTTATGGGAGTTTTATCCTTGGTAAAACTTCCGGTTACTCAGTTTCCTTCGATTTCTCCACCTAAAGTAAATATCACGGCAGAATATCCGGGAGCGAATAACGAATTGCTCGTAAAATCAGTGGTTATTCCTTTAGAAAGAGCCTTAAATGGTGTTCCGGGAATGAAATATATGACTTCCGATGCCGGAAACGATGGTGAAACATCTATTCAGGTGGTTTTCGACTTGGGAACAGACCCGAATGTAGCCGCAGTAAATGTACAAAACCGTGTTTCTTCAGCCGTAAACAAGCTTCCGCCATTAGTTGTGCGTGAAGGGGTAAAAATTACCCGTGAAGAACCGAACATGTTGATGTACATTAACCTGTATAGTGACGATCCGAAAGCTGACCAGAAATTCCTTTTCAACTATGCAGACATCAATGTAATGTCTGAATTAAGAAGAGTAAGCGGAGTAGGTTTTGCCGATATTCTGGGAACCAGAGAATATGCAATGCGTATTTGGTTAAAACCTGACCGCTTAACAGCCTACAATATTTCAGCTGATGAAGTAATGGAAGCTTTGAATGAGCAGAGTTTGGAAGCTTCGCCGGGAAAAACCGGAGAAAGTTCTGGAAAGCGTTCCCAGTCATTTGAATATATTCTGAAATATCCGGGACGTTTTAATAATGAAAAAGACTACGGAAATATTATTCTTAAAGCGAAGTCGGCAGGAGAATTTGTAAGACTGAAAGACGTTGCTGATATTGAGTTCGGTTCATCTATGTATGATATTTATTCAACGTTAAACGGAAAACCCTCTGCAGCGATTACAGTTAAGCAATCTTATGGTTCGAATGCCAGTGACGTAATCAAAAACGTAAAAGCCTTAATGAAAGACCTTGAGAAAACCACTTTTCCTAAAGGAATGCATTATGACATCAGTTATGATGTTTCAAGATTCCTGGATGCATCAATGGAAAAAGTAATTCACACTTTATTCGAGGCATTTGTTTTGGTGGCCATTGTAGTATTTCTGTTCTTGGGTGACTGGCGTTCAACATTGATTCCGGCCATTGCGGTTCCGGTTTCCCTGATTGGTACTTTCGCCGTCATGTCAGCATTTGGCATTACTTTAAATATGATTTCGCTTTTTGCTTTGGTAATGGCGATTGGAGTCGTGGTCGATGATGCGATTGTGGTGATCGAAGCAGTTCACGCCAAAATGGAAGAAAAGCATTTATCTCCGTTAAAGGCAACAGAAGAAGCAATGCATGAAATCAGCGGTGCCATCATCGCAATTACTTTGGTAATGGCATCTGTATTTATTCCGATTGCATTTATGTCGGGACCTGTAGGGGTTTTTTACCGCCAGTTTTCAATTACCATGGCTTCGGCAATTATTCTTTCGGGTGTTGTTGCATTAACATTGACTCCGGCTTTATGTGCTTTAATCTTAAAAAATAACCACGGAAAAGCTAAAAAAAGAACGCCGATTACGATTTTCTTAGATAAATTTAACGGCTTATTTAACAAAGGAGCCGGGAAATACGAGAAAATGCTGAACAAAACCGTGAAGAAAAAGTCTATAACTCTTCCGTTGTTATTGGCATTCTGTGCCTGTACATTTTTCCTGAGTAATTCACTTCCATCCGGCTTTATTCCGGCAGAAGATCAGGGGATGATTTATGCCATTATTCAGACACCACCGGGTTCTACTCTAGAAAGAACCAACCAGATTGCCAGGGAGCTTTTAAAAGAATCTGAAGATATTGATGGCGTGCAGTCTGTTTCTTCATTAGCAGGTTATGAAATTTTGACTGAAGGAACGGGTTCAAACTCAGGAACGTGTTTGATTAACCTTAAAAGCTGGGAAGAACGCTCGGAATCTGCCGCCGAAATTATTGAACAACTCGAAGAAAAAGCCAAAAATATTCCGGGTGCAAATATTGAGTTCTTTCAGCCACCTTCCATTCCTGGATATGGTGCCGCAGGTGGTTTTGAGCTCCGGCTTTTAGATAAAGCAGGAAGTGGCGATTATCAGAAGATGGAAAAAGTGAGCAATGATTTTGTGGCTGAACTCAAAAAACGTCCTGAATTAGGTTCTGCATTTACCTTCTATTCAGCGAGTTTCCCTCAGTATATGCTTAAAATTGATAACGATTTGGCCGAACAGAAAGGCGTAAGCATCGAAAAAGCAATGGATAACCTTTCTACCTTGATTGGTTCAAATTACGAGACGAGTTTCATCCGTTTCGACAGACCGTATAAAGTTATTGTTCAGGCGGGACCACAATATCGTGCTTTACCAAGTGATTTGCTGAAATTATATGTGAAAAATGATAAAGATCAAATGGTTCCGTATTCAGATTTTATGCATCTTGAAAAAGTATACGGACTTTCTGAAATCACAAGGCATAATATGTACAATTCTGCCGAGGTAAGCGGAACTCCTGCGCCGGGTTACAGTTCCGGGCAGGCCATTGCCGCCATTAAAGAGGTAGCCGACAAAACATTGCCAAGAGGTTTTGGGATCGACTGGGCAGGGATTTCCAAAGATGAAGTAAGCCGTGGAAACGAAGCGATATTTATTTTCTTAGTGTGCTTAGGATTTGTATATCTGATTCTTTCGGCGCAGTATGAAAGTTTCATTCTTCCGTTGCCGGTAATTTTATCGCTTCCTACAGGTATTTTCGGAGCATTTTTATGTCTGAAATTATTAGGCCTGGAAAACAATATTTATGCACAGGTTGCCATGGTGATGCTCATTGGACTTTTAGGGAAGAATGCCGTATTGATTGTGGAATTTGCCGTGCAGAAAAAAGCAGAAGAAGGAATTCCTGTGGCAAAAGCTGCGATTGAAGGAGCTGCGATTCGTTTCAGACCGATTCTGATGACCTCATTTGCATTTATTGCAGGATTAATTCCGTTAGTAATGGCCACCGGACCTGGGGCAATAGGAAACAGAACGATCGGGACCGCAGCAGCAGGAGGAATGCTAATCGGAACCATTTTCGGGTTAATGATTATTCCCGGATTATATTACATTTTCGGAACCATCGCTGAGAAATCCAGACTGGCAAAATATGAAGAAGAAAATCCTTTAACAGAACAAACAGAACCTTACCAACACGATGATAAGCATGAAGATTTATAATAAATATATTGCCGCAATTGCCGTATCACTTGTTCTCGCAAGTTGTAAAGCTCCGATGGCAACAGTGATAAAAGATGAAGTAAAAGAAAATATTCCTGAAAATTTCGTTCAGAACGAACAGCAGGATGCTAATAATAGCAGCGGAACAACGCCTTGGAGGCAGTTTTTTACCGATCCAAATCTGGTAAGCTTAATTGAAACCTCCCTGAAAAACAATCAGGAATTAATGATTACCCTTCAGGAAATTGAAATTGCCAAAAGTGGAATTGTTGCTAAAAAAGGAAAACTTTCCCCAACCGTAAGTGCAGGATTAGGAGCAGGCGTAAAAAAAGCAGGTCGTTACACGAGTGAAGGAGCGGGAGATGCGACAACAGAAATAGAGCCCGGAAAAGAAATGCCCGATCCACTTGGAAATTTCGAAGGTGGTTTGATGGCAAACTGGGAAATCGACATCTGGAAAAAACTCAGAAATGAAAAAGATGCTGCCGTAGCACATTATCTGTCAACAGTGGAAGGAAAGAATTTTGTGCTTTCTAATCTTATCGAAGAAGTTGCCGATAATTATTACGAATTATTGGCACTCGATAATCAGCTGGATATTATTCAACAGTACATTGAACTGCAAACGAGAGCGTTAGAAATTTCAAAAATTCAAAAGCAGGCTGCTGCTGCAACCGAATTGGCGGTTAAAAAGTTTGAAGCCGAACTGGCAAAATCAAAAGCTACCGAATATACGATTCGTCAGCAGATTACCGAAAAGGAAAATCAGATCAATGCACTTTGTGGTCGTTATCCACAACCGATAGTAAGAACGAAGGAAAGTTTTATGTCTACTATTCCGCAAACGGTTTATACAGGGATTCCGTCACAATTACTGGCAAACCGTCCTGATATTAAGCAGGCTGAATTAGAATTAAAAGCTGCAAAATTAGATGTTGAAGCGGCAAGAAAAGAGTTTTATCCAACCTTGGAAATTTCTGCAACTTTAGGATTGGAAGCTTTCAAACCATCTTATTTAGTTAAAATGCCGGAATCAATTGCTTACAATTTGGTGGGCGAATTGGCAGGGCCGCTGATTAATAAAAGTGCGATTAAAGCCAATTTCCAGACTGCAGATGCAAAGCAGATTCAGGCTTTGTATGAATATGACAAAACCATTCTGAATGCGTATTTGGATATTTCAAATCTGATGTCGAAAGTGAAAAATATTGATCAGTATTATCAATTGAAATCCCAGGAAACACAGGCTTTAGACCAGTCGATTGACATTGCGAATCAGCTTTTTAAAAATTCACGAGCAGATTATCTTGAAGTTTTATTAAATCAGAGAGATGCATTAGATGCAAAAATGGAACTCATCGAAGCTAAAGAAAAACAGCTAAGTACAGTTGTGGATATTTACAAAAGTCTTGGAGGAGGCTGGAAGTAAATTAGTTTTTTATTCATATATCATTATTTCAATCGTTGGGTCCGGCTATGTTTTCAGAGCCGGACTTTTTTAATTATTAAAAAATGACGATTAAAATTTAAAGGTATTTTACCGCAAAAGAAGCAAAGAACCTTTGAAAAAAATAAACCAAAAGTTTACAGAATGTATAGCTTTTATTTATTAATTCTGATTGTACACAATATGCTATAATTAAAATGCTGCTTGATTTTTTACCACAATGTACACTATGGTTATTCAAAAAGCTCACAACTATTGTGTTCCTTGTGCAATTTTTAGTGCTCCTCGTGGTTAAAATCCTAGTTTGATAAATATCAGATATACAAATTGTTATTTGTTTTGTCGGCTTTTGAATAACTTTTTCCAGAATAAATCTTTTGTCTCTTTTGCGGTTAAAGATCCTAAAATATTTTCACCAAAATAAAACACGTCAAGTTTTGACGCTTTACAACAATAGCTTTGCCGTATAAAATATGAACAGCTATGGAAATCCCGTTTTATTTAAGTTTCAGAGAATTCGAAAAGCAATATTATAACAATCTTGAAAAATGGTTTGAAGACGATCACAATACGTCCGAAACTGATTTTTTGCTGTATTTAAAAGAAATGTACAAACCTTATTTGTGCTACAATTTTTCAGAAGACAGATTGCAGGCAGATGCAGTTATTGAAATAAAAAACTGTTTCTTTCCGTATCATGAAAATTTTGGAATTTCATTTAATATGGATCATATCAACGCCAAAAATTTCAAAACAGGTATCAATAATGTCTCTGAACTGAAAAACATTACGATGATGGAGTATGCTCAACATATTTTAGACAGAATCCATCATTATTTTCAGAAGAATGGCATTTCGATGAAAGAAAATGAAACTATTTTAGATTACATCAACGATTACGAAATTATCACAGCGAAAGAAAAAACAGGTTACTGCCCGGATTACGATTTGCATCAGAAAAAGCTACCATTTTTAAAAGCTTTTCTTCCACTTCTTGGAAATACGGTAGATATTTCTCTATATCGGAATTTCTATTTTTCTGTCGTGAGAATTGCAGATTTTATCGATCATAAGCTGAAAGGTGTTGAAGCTTTTCAGCAAAGCATTTACAGCGAACTGCGTTCGGAAGCGATGATGAAAGTTCATATGCGAAACCATACTTTCCTTACCATTTGCAATTAATTTTTTTAGGAGCTAATTCCCGCTTTCCGCACTCGCTATTTTTTCTTTTTTTCGGCGCGGCGAAGCCGCGCCACTGAAACCTTGAAAATGAGCTCAGACAATCGCTGCAATCGGGGCTATAAAATAAGCCAGTCATAAAGACACCAAACATTCATACTTCATTATATTGTCGAAGTACATTTTATAAATGTATTTCAAACAAAAATCCAGATTCATTGATCTGGATTTTATTTTTTATAAATGATGATTCTTTATAATCTCTGAAAATATTGAACAACCGATTTATAATATATTAATGAACTTTAATGCTTGAAATAAAAAAAGCGTTGAAAATCAACGCTTTTGCAGAGAGGAAGGGATTCGAACCCTCGATACAGTTACCCGCATACTACCTTTCCAGGGTAGCTCCTTCAACCACTCGGACACCTCTCTATGTTTTGAAGACTGCAAAAATAAGCTATTTTACCGAAATTCCAAATTATTCATACAGAATTACTGACTTATTTCACCACATAGGTTCCATGAGAAATTGTCTGCAAAACTTCCTTGGTAATTAGGATTGTCGATTAAATGCATTGCTTTTGTTATAGCCGCTTCTGCAGTCATATCTCTTCCGCTGATTGCGCCTATTCTTGAGAAAATATTGCTGTTCTCATATTTTCCAAATGAAATCCCACCTGAAATACACTGGCTTACAACGACGATTTCGGTTCCGTTGTTTCTGATTTGCTGTAAAGTTTCCAATGTTTTTTCGCTGCTGAAAATTGTTCCTGAACCGAAAACCTGTAAAATCAGAACTTTCATTTTAGGGATTTCCTGAAAATGATTCAGCTTCATTCCCGGAAAAATTCTCCAGAATAAAACGTCATCAGAAATATGCTTATCTACATGAAACTCAATTCTCGGATCTGGTCTGAACAAATTATCTTTTTCAATTTTCAAATGAACTCCAGATTGTCCAAGAATAGGATAATTCGGACTTGAATACGCATCAAAATATTCCGCAGAATATTTTAAAGTACGGTTTCCACGCAATAATTTATACTCAAAATAAATGGCAACCTCCTGAATAATGGCTTCATTGAATTCGTAAAGACTTGCGTAATACAAACTTGTGAGAAGATTTTCTTTCGCATCTGTTCTTAAATCTCCGATCGGAAGTTGTGAACCTGTTAAGATAACGGGTTTTGTCAGACCTTTTAGCATAAAACTTAATGCAGAAGCGGTGTAAGACATCGTGTCTGTTCCATGAAGAATCAGAAATCCGTCGTATTTTTTATAATTGTCGAAAATCAGATTGGCAATCATTCGCCATTCCTCAGGTCCCATATCTGATGAATCCAGAGGTTTTGCAAAAGGATGTACAAAAACTTCACATTCCATGAGTTTCATTTCGGGCATTTTTTCAAAAATATTTCCAAAATCAAACGCACGCAGACTGCCGGTTTCATAATCTTTTTCCATACCAATTGTTCCACCGGTATAAATCAACAGGACTTTTCTTTTCATGTAAATTTTTCTTAGAATTTCAAAATTACGTTAATTTGCAAAGATTTGAAAGAAGATGAAAGATTTAGAGAAAACTTACCAGTATTTGCAGCAGTTTTTAACGGAGGAAAGATTAAGAAAAATAGAACATTTCGCCCCTGAAAGCTCAGATTTTATCCTTCCCGTGATTGAAGATATTTATCAGTTCAGAAACGCTGCGGCAATTGTGCGTTCCGTAGAAGCGTGTGGTTTTCATAAAGTAGTGGCTTTGCAGGAAGAATATAGTTTTGAACCTAATTTAAGGGTTACAAAAGGCGCAGACACATGGGTTGAAGTAGAAAAACTTCCCAGAAACATGGAATCTTTTCAACAAATAAAAGACAGAGGTTATAAAATGGTGGCTGTTTCCCTAGAAAAAAATGCAAAATTTCTGCCTGAATATGAAATTACAGCACCAATTGCTTTGGTTTTCGGAACCGAAATGGAAGGGGTTTCTAAAGAAATTTTAGATTTTGCAGATGAAACTCTGGCAATTCCGATGTACGGCTTTACGAGAAGTTTTAATGTTTCTGTTGCAGCTTCAATCTGTATGTATGAACTGAAGCAAAAGCTGATTAAATCACATATTGATTATAAGCTTAACGAAGAAAAACTTTTAAAAATGAAAATTCGCTGGGCAGTAAATTCGATGCGAAGCGGTGATCAGATTTTTGAAAAATATTTGAAAGATAATAATGTTAGTTTTTAACTGATGAAAAGTATTATCTTCATATTTGCTTTACTTTTGATTTTTTCTTGTTCGCAGAAAAATAAAAATTCTATATCGAAAAAAGATTCAACGGTTGTAGCTATTGATTCTGTCGCTGTAAACATTGACAGTTCTAAAATTGAAAATCTTAAACAGGAAAGTATTCCAAATGAAGAACCCAAAGATGGAAAATACTCTCAGATTATTAAAGATAAAGATATTTCTGCCGAAATTTTTTATACAATAAAAGAAGGAAGAGTTGACTATTACAAACTGAAAGTTTATCAACATAAAAAAATACAAAATCTTGATGCAGTTTCAGATTGGGAATTTAAGAATGTGGAAGAGCTGGATTTTAAGTTTGAGGACGTGAATTTTGATGGCATCAATGATCTTACGATATCCAAAGAAGTAGGAATGAACTGGTTTAAATTAAATGTATGGATTAATAAAAAAGGAAAATTTATTCAGGAAAAAAAGTTCGACGATATTTATAGTCCGATTTTTGATCCCAAAATCAAAGAAATAAAATCATATTACAGGGTCTCGAGTGTGGGTGAATTTTGGTCAACTTACCAATGGAAAAATAATAAATTAATTCGTACTTCCTACACGGAAGATATTATTGAATGAATTTAAACCATCATTTTATTATAATTCCAGGCAGCTACAAAAACCCCCGCAGTTTCAGTTCTTAATCGTTGATTTCCCAGAGAAACAGCCTTAATTCCTTTTTCTGCTAAAAATAAAATTTCTTTATCTGAAAAATCTCCTTCCGGACCAATCAGAAAAGTATAATTTTCAAGCTGTGGAATTTTATTTAAATTAATTCGTTCTAAATTTTCATTACAGTGCGCTACAAAAGTAGTTTCAGAATCAATGTTTTTCAAAAAATCCTGAATTTTAATTAAATCGTTAATAACCGGAAAATGAAATCTCAGACTTTGTTTTGAAGCTGCAATTGCCTGTTTTTTGATTTTATCAATGTTGATATTCTTACGCTCCGTTTTTTCAGTCTGAAGAATGGTGATTTCAGAAATTCCCATTTCTACAGCTTTTTCCACGAAAAATTCGATTCGGTCAATATTTTTTGTCGGTGCAATCGCAATATGAAGTTTCGGATTAAAGTCTGGAGTTTCAGTTTTAATTTCGGTAATGTCAATTCCTGCTTTTTTTCCTTCAATAATTAATGTTCCGGAAGCGAGATTTCCTTTCCCGTCAGTCACAAAAATTTCTTCTCCATTTTTCATGCGAAGAACTTTTACGATGTGCTGTTGCTCTTCATCATTAATAATTGCTTTTCCGTTATTGATTTCTCCAAAAAAAAGTTTCATAAAATGGAATATTTAGAATCTGGCTTATTTTAATAAAGTAAAAATGATGTAAAATTTTTTAGAAAAATATCTCATTCTCGCTTATAAATGCCACTCCGGTTTTTATTGTTGTATAAATATCTCCTTCACAATCACGATATGAACACATATAGATTTCCTCAATCCAAGCATTATTCATGAAAATTAGATTTAAATATTCCTTTTTTCTTAAATTATTTTTGATGGATAAGTAATCTCCTTCTTTTGGTTCAAAGTCAAAATTGAAAACATTTTCAGCATTAATTTTCTCAATAATTTCTTCTTTTATATTTTGGATGAATCCTGTTTCTGAACTTACCATTAGATAATCATCTTCTTCAGTCTGTTCTTTTACTTCATTTTTTCCGGTAACCGTTTCCAAAACCCAATAATATTTTGAATTCTTTTTAGATTGTGTGCCGAGTATTTTTTCTTCTAATAATATTTTCATCGAATAATATATTTTAAAATTTTTTACCGCAAAAGAGACAAAAGATTTGATGTTTATCTTAGTGTTTCAAAGCTGACAAAATCATGATTAAAAATTATACTTTTTGTAAACTTTTATATTCTTTATTTCAAAAATTTCTTTTGCATCTTTTGCGGTAGAAAAAACTACAAATCGTATTTTGAGGTTGCTGTAGTTCTTAAATCTGTAAATTCGCCTCTTTCAAATTTCAATTGAGCAACCATTGCAATCATTGCTGCGTTATCGGTGGTATATTCAAATTTAGGAATATAAATATTCCAACCTAGTTTTTCGTGATTATCCTGCATTACTTTTCTTAAAGCTGAATTGGCAGAAACTCCACCCGCGATCGCAACTTCTTTAATATCTAAATCTTTAGCTGCTTTTTCCAGCTTATTCATCAAAATTTCAATGATGCATTTCTGTACCGAAGCGCACAGATCATTTATGTTTTCTTTAATAAAATCAGGATTTTTCTTCACTTCTTTTTGAATGAAGTAAAGAACCGAAGTTTTAATTCCGCTGAAAGAATAATCGTAATTCTCTAATTTGGGTTTATTGAATTTAAATGCATCAGGATTTCCTTCTTTTGCTAAACGGTCGATAATTGGACCTGCAGGATAATCCAAATCGAAAATTTTTCCGATTTTATCAAAAGCTTCACCTGCTGCATCATCGGTTGTTTTTCCAATGATTTCCATATCGAAATAGTCCTTTACAAGAACGATCATGGTATGACCGCCACTAACGGTAAGACACAAAAACGGAAATTTGGGCGGCACAGGATTTGCATCGTCAATGAAATGCGCTAAAATATGCGCCTGTAGGTGATTTACTTCTATTAACGGAACATCTAAACTCATGGCGAGCGACTTGGCAAAAGACGTTCCTACAAGCAGAGAGCCCAAAAGTCCGGGACCTCTCGTAAAGCCTATGGCAGAGATTGCATTTTGTTGTATATTTGCTTTGAGTATAGATTTTTCAACAACGGGAATGATATTCTGCTGATGTGCACGGGAAGCCAGCTCGGGAACTACACCACCATATTCTTTGTGGATTTCCTGATTGGCTGCAATGTTTGAAAGAATAGAATTTCCTTTGATAATAGCTGCTGAAGTGTCATCGCAAGATGACTCGATACCTAAAATTATAGAGTCGCTCATAATAATGGCAAAGTTAGAGAATAATAACGAAAATGAGAACAAAAAATCGGTAGCTGAAAACTTGGGAGACCAGGTACAAAAGACCGTAGAAAATGTTCAGGAGACTGTAAAAGAAGCTTCTGAGCTTGCTTCCGACGCTATAAAACACCCGATCGATACAGCTCAGGAATTTGGAAAACAGGCTGCAAAAGATGTAGTGAGCTATTCTTGGTGGGCAAAATTATTATTGATTCTTTTTTGGACTGTTCTTTCTATTGTAGTCATCATATTTATTGCAATCAACTTACCGGTTACCAAGAGGTGGGCTGCAGATCAGGCTTTGCAAATAGTTAACAGAGATTTTAAAGCTAAAATGTCCACCGAAAGTGTAGAGGTTGATTTCTTTGGAGATGTTACCATTAAAGGTTTAAGAATCAAAGATTATAAAGATTTAGACTTCATTAAAGTAAGAGAATTTAAAGCCAATTCTGACTGGTTTTCTTTAGCTACCAATATTGGGAAAAATAATTCTTTAAGTTTTAACGGATTGACGCTGAAAGATGCAGATATAAAAGTCATTACTTATAAAGGCGATAGCATTTCAAACTTTATCAGATTTACTCAGCTTTTCGACAGCGGCAAAAAACGTGACCCGAAAAAGCCACCATTCCAGCTTAATGCAAGACTGGAAATTCTCAATTCTAAAGTTTCTATTGTTAACCAAAACTCTCCCGGAGAACCTGGGAAATGGCTTACTGCAGATAATGTTAATTTAGTTGCCCCTAAGGTTAAAGTCAACGGAGCTGATATCAATGCACGGATTGATAATTTTACCTTCATTACCAAAAGATGGGGAAAATCTCACTTTGTAGAAACCTTTTCAACTGACTTTGCAATGACGGAAGATTTTCTGTCTTTGGGAGATCTTACTTTAAATACTGATCATTCTCTTCTTCAGGGTGATATAAAATTTAATCTGAATAAAGGTTCGTGGGCAGATTTTACCAATAAGGTGAAATGGGACATGAATATGAAACTGGGAAGCCAGATAAGTGGTTATGATATTTCTTATTTTGTCACCAATTGGGATAATTTCATACCATTTAATGCGAGCGGAAAAATGACAGGCCCGCTAAACAATTTCACTTTAGAAAATTTCCTTATTAGAAATCCAAGTGTCAATATTGCAACCAAAAAACTGAAAGCTAAAGATTTACTGAAAGGTAATTTTCAAATTGAAACCAATGACCTTTCGGCGGATTTCACCTATAAAGATTTAAAGGCTATGATGCCGAAATTCATCTCTTCAAAGATGAAAAACTTTGCGGATGATTTTGGTAAATTAAAATATAACGGAACAGCAAGCGTAACACCCAAAGAGGTTTTTGTTTCATCGGGAAATCTGATGACTGGAATAGGGCAGGCGAAAATTTCAAATTTTTCTTTAACGGACTTCAGTTCGAATTTGCCTAAATACAAAGGTTATGCGGAAGTAAATGATTTAAATACTTCGGTAATTACGAAAAGTAAAGCAGTTGGTTTGATTTCTGGTAAATTCAATTTAGACGGACAAAGTTTTGATGTCAATACGATGCGTCTGAGCACAAAATCTCAGATTTCAAGTATCGAAATCATGAATAAGGAGATCAACAATGTTGTTTTGGATGGTCTTTTAGATCATAAAAAATACAACGGTCTGATTACAGTAAATGACGAACAGGCAAAAGCTACTGTGAAAGGTTTAATCGATTTCAGTACCTCAAGAATTTCAGCAAATGTCGATGCAGATGTTGCTTATTTAAATATGAACTATTTTACTGGTAAAGCGGGAAGTCAGGTGGTAAGCGGTAGAGTAAACGGAAAGATGGCAATGTCAAATATCAATGATTTGAATTTGGATGTTGAAGCTTCTAATGTAAATTTTGCGACGTCAGGTCAGAAATATCATATTCCGAATGCTAAGCTTAAAACTTTTGTCGAAGGGGGAGAGCGTTCGATATTGGTCGATGCGCCGGGTGCTGTTAACGGGAAGATTTCAGGAAAATATAATCTCGCCGATTTAGCAGGAATGATTGAAAATGGTTTAGGGAAAATTCTTGTCGGTCCGGAACCACGAAAATTATATCGAGGACAGGCTTTTGTCATGAATTTCGATGTTGAACAAGGGCTGGTTGCTTATTTCCTTCCGGATCTAAAGCTTCCTCAGGGTGCAAAAGTTGAAGGAGAGTATGACGGTGATTCTAATAATTTAATTCTGAATGTCGATGCTTCTTCTTTAAAGTATGTAATGACCAAAAAAGAAGAAATTACTGATGCGGACCGTGCTTTGGCAGAAGCTAATCCCGATTATAAGATTGATGACAGAATTATGGTCACCCGTGACAGCGCCATGGTTGACAGTGTGATGGTAAGAATCAATACGGCGAATACCGATCAGCAGCTTTATGCAAAGATAAGCCGCCTCGAATACAATAAAAATATTCTTAAAAATATTACTCTTACCGGAAAAAATGAGAACAGTACAGTTTTAAGAATTGCTACGAATTTCCAGCACGGAAGTCCTGAAGATGAGGTTAATGAAAATATGAAAAACTATGCGATTAACTTTAATCAGTCAACAAATCCTGCTGGAGACTATGTTTTCAGATTTGAACCGACTGAAGTTAATTTCAACAACGTTAAATGGGCAGTCGATACAAGTCCAGATCTCGATCATTATATAAGTTATCGCAAAGGCACAGGTGATTTTGAAATTCATAATCTGAAAATTTATTCCGATGACAGTTCATTATTAGTTAATGAATCTATATTTAAATCGGCTAAAGATTTTTATGTGGATGCTGAAGTACAGAATTTCCAGATTGAAAAAATTCTTGAAATGCAGTCAGGCGGAAATCCGATGGATATTAAAGGTCTCGCAAATGGTAATGTGAAGATTAAAATGGATAAAAGTACATTGCAGCCTTTGGTAGATCTTACGGTAGATAACATTATGATGAATGGTAATGATATGGGAGATCTCACAATTTCTGCGGTGAACGGTTTCTCTTTAAATGTATATGATGTTGATGTAAAAGTAACTTCCGCAGGGGTAATCGGGAATAATAATTTGCATTTGACCGGGACAGTTAATAATAACACGCCTTCTCCAACCATTGATTTTGTAACGGAGCTAAGAGATTTCGATCTGGCATTTACCCAGCAATTTGTACAGAGTGTTTTCGGAAACTTAAGAGGAAAAGCAACGGGTGATTTAAGAATTAACGGGACTCTGAAGAATCTTGATTACAGTGGTGATATTGCTTTAAAGGAATTTGGTTTGAAACTTTTGTTTACAGGAGTAGATTATTCATTCGACGATACAGTTATTCCGCTTTCCAAGGGGCTTGCTGTTTTGAATAACATTGCAGTTCACGACGGAAGATCAAATTCACAAGGGACAATTTCCGGTGCGATACAGTTTGAAACCCTGTCTTCAATGGGTGTCAACCTCGTTATGAGAGCCGATAATTTATTAATGCTGAATACCACTCAGAAAGATTACGATTTATTCTGGGGAAGGGTTTATGGGCAGGGTGATCTTTATGTTGACGGACCGGTTTCTGCTTTAAATCTTTCTACACCGAATATGAAAGCACTAAACGGAAGTACATTTACTTTTAATTCAGGCTCAACCTCAAATGTGGAAGAATTCAAAATGCTGAGGTTCTTAAAAGAAGGAAAAGATGGTCTTGTAACTCTTGAAGATAAAAAACGTACCGGTGCCAATATGAATATCGATTTTAACCTTGATGTTGATAAAGGAACAACGGTGAATGTTTTGGTGGGCGATGATGTGGGAAATATTACTGTAAAAGGTATGGCGAACAACTTGCGTTTTCAGATGAACCGACAAGGGAATATCGCTATGAACGGAACCTATAATGTGGAAAACGGAACTTTTGTTTCTCAAGCAATTTTGAACAGAACCTTCCAGATTCAAAAGAACAGCAGCATTCATTGGGATGGTGATGCCATGAAACCTGCATTAGACATTACTGCAAATTATACAAGAGTGGTTTCAAATGCTGGAACTTATCTTAATATGGGGCAGTTACCTCCTGTTAAGATTTTGCTTCAAATGAAAATTACAAATACTTTAACGGATCCTAAGTTAACGCCTAATGTTGTAGCATTAGATGTTTCCAGCCAGGTAGAGCAAACGTTAGCGACAAAAATAAACCAAACTGAAGGAGAAAATGTATTACAGTTTGGATCTATTCTGGTTTTAAATAATTTTAATGTTGCAGATGCGGGTGGAGTTGAAATAGATGCAGTAGGAGTGGCAGAGTCCACAGGATATAATATGGTTCTTAAGCAACTGGGATCTGTGTTTAATAATATCAGTAATCAGTTTCAGGTAGATTTAAATTATGTAAAGTCTGATCCGGGTTCTAATAATGGTGACCGTGCGAATGCAGGAGTTAGCTTTGATTTATCACCAAGAGTTACGGTAAAAACAGGTTTGGGAATTCCACTTACAAAAACTGAAAATACAAACAATAATTATCTTTCAGGTGAAGGTACTATCGAATATGATATTTCTAAGAAAAATGATGGTACACTTCTTTTAAGAGGATATTCTAAGCCTACCAATATCGGTATGGGTGTGGGAACTGTTGGTACAAATGGTTCTGCAAATCAAGCGTATGGAGGCGGTATTGTTTGGAGTAAAAGCTTCAATTCTTTATTCAAAAAGAAGAAAAACAGAAAAAAAGAATTGGATGACGATGGTGAAATAAAAACAGATTCTGTAAAATCAGGGGGTAAATAGTTCGGAATTTTTAATGATTTTTATCATCCATGTTAATTATTGTTAATATTTGATATAATTTTTTTAGTTTAATTATTTTTTTTAATTTTGTAAAAAAATTATACATTTTTTAAGAAAAATATAATTTCACTATATATGAACTATCAACTGGACGAAATAGACAAGAAGATTCTTGATTTCTTAGTAGAAAATACAAGAATGCCTTTTACAGAAATTGCTAAGCAGATGGATGTTTCTGCGGGTACAATTCACGTAAGAGTGAAGAAAATGGAAGATGCAGGTATTATTTTAGGATCATCTCTTAACCTTGATTATGGTAAACTAGATTATCATTTCACGGCTTTTATCGGAATTCTCTTAACAAAATCAAACCGTACGCAAGAGGTTTTGAAAGAGTTATCAAGTATTCCAAACGTTATCGAAGCGAGTGTTATCTCAGGGAAATACAATATCTTCTGCAAGGTAAGAGCTAAAAATACAAACGACGCTAAAAGAATTATCTACCAAATAGACGATATTCAGGACGTAATGAGAACTGAATCTATGATCTCTATGGAAGAATATTTAAGCGACAAAAACAGATTGATCAACGCAATCTCGATTTAATCAAATTTTAGACGATATAAATACCGAAGAACTTATGAAATCATTCATAAGTTCTTTATTTTTGTACTATGGAAAAAGAATACAAAGAATACAGTTATTTTGATGAAGATCCGAAAAAAGGATGGGGTTTTATTTTGGCATTGGCTTCTTTGCTTTTGTTTACTTTTATGGGAATCGGACTCGATTTTGATGAATATCTGCAACATAAAGAATTAAACATTCCTGAAGGTTATTTTTATCTCATTTTCTCTGTTGATGTTTTGATGATTGCAGGAATTGTACTGATGTATTTCTACCGAAAAATAGGTATTGTATTATTTCCTGTAATGCTTCTGATGCACTTCTTTATGCATAATTATTATCTTTCAACATTCCTGTACTCTGATGTTACCAATCTGTTCTTATTTACCGGATTTGGGATGCTCGCAATAATTCCAAAGTGGAAGTTTTTCAGATAAACTATTTATAAATATAGATGAATGTTTTAAATCAATAGAGCGGATTTTTGGCCGCTTTCTTTTTGTCTAATTAGCTATAGGCTTTACCGGAAATATCAAGAGCTCATGTTTGCTCCATAGGAGCAAAAGCTTTGTAGCAAAAACATAAATTGGTGATATTCGAGCTCCGTAGGAGCGACACTAAAAAAATAAAAAAGCATCCAAAACTTGGATGCTTTTTAAATATATCAAGAAATAATTAAGCTAAAATTCTCTTCACCGCTTCTTTCACTGCAGCAGCATCAATTTTATATTTCTTCATCAATTCAGCAGGTGTTGCAGATTCTCCGAAAGTATCATTTACCGCAACAAATTCCTGTCTTGTAGGTCTTCTTCTTGCTAACATTCCCGCAACAGATTCTCCTAAACCACCAAGATAATTGTGCTCTTCAGCAGTTACAATTTTACCTGTTTTTTCAACAGATTTTAAAATAATTTCTTCATCAAGAGGCTTGATCGTGTGTATGTTGATTACCTCACAAGAAATCCCTTCTTTTTCAAGCTCATCAGCAGCAACCAAAGATTCCCAAACCAAATGACCTGTCGCCACGATGGTTACGTCAGTTCCTTCCTGAAGCATAATTCCTTTTCCGATTTCGAAAGGCATATCTTCTGGAATGAAAACCGGTACAGTTGGTCTTCCGAATCTTAAATATACTGGACCGTGATGATCTGCAATAGCAAGAGTAGCAGCTTTTGTCTGATTATAATCACAAGGATTAATT
Source organism: Chryseobacterium sp. RLHN22 (assembly GCF_051011795.1). NCBI lineage: Bacteria > Pseudomonadati > Bacteroidota > Flavobacteriia > Flavobacteriales > Weeksellaceae > Chryseobacterium > Chryseobacterium sp. RLHN22. The sequence continues at coordinate 15,892 of NZ_JBPCHW010000022.1, read as the reverse complement.
ACCGTCATCCCAGGAAGCATTTTCATCATACCGATATCTTCCAAAACCTGGTGCGTTGCACCATCTTCTCCTAAAGTAAGACCTGCGTGCGAAGCACAGATTTTAACGTTTTTATCTGAATATGCAATCGACTGACGAATCTGGTCATACACTCTTGAAGTAGAAAAGTTGGCGAAAGTTCCCGTAAAAGGAATTTTCCCTGTGATGCTTAAACCTGCAGCAAGACCCATCATGTTTGCTTCTGCGATACCAACCTGGTAAAATCTTTCAGGAGCTTTTTCGATGAATTTTTCCATTTTCAAAGAACCGATAAGGTCAGCACAAAGGGCAACTACATTTGGATTTTTATCAGCCAATTCAGCTAAACCAGCTCCAAAACCTGAACGTGTATCTTTTTTTTCTGTATATGTATATTTCATTTCTGTAAATTTTAGATAATTGATTATTGATGTTTGATAACTGATCTGAGATAAATCATCCATCAATCATCATTCATATTAATAATCTGCCGGAGCTTCTAAGTATAATTGTTTGAAAGCGGTATCCAACTGCTCGTCATTCGGTGCTTTACCGTGCCAAGCGTGAGTTCCCATCATGAAATCTACACCGTTACCCATTTCTGTATGAAGAATAATGGCAACAGGCTTTCCTTTTCCTGTTTCAGTTTTTGCCAGTTCCAAAATGGCAATTACCGCTTCAAGGTCGTTCCCGTTTTTTTCTTCCAAAACGGTCCATCCGAAAGCTTCCAGTTTTGCATGTAGATTTCCTAATGAAAGTACATTTTCTGTACTTCCGTCAATTTGTTGTCCGTTATAATCGATTGTCGAAATGATATTGTCTACTTTGTTTGCAGCTGCATACATCAAAGCTTCCCAGATTTGCCCTTCCTGCAATTCTCCGTCTCCGTGAAGTGAGTAAACCAAAGACTGATCTCCGTCTAATTTTTTTCCCTGTGCAACACCTAAAGCTACAGAAAGCCCTTGTCCTAAAGATCCTGAAGCGATTCTTACGCCTTCCAGACCTTCATGGGTTGTAGGGTGACCCTGTAATCTTGAATCCAGCTTTCTGAAAGTTCGTAATTCATCTACGGGAAAAAAGCCAAACCTAGCCAAAGTAGAATAGAAAACAGGTGAAATGTGCCCGTTTGAAAGATAGAAATGATCTTCATTTTTACCTTCCATTGTGAAAGGAAGATTGTAGTTCATTACTTTACCATAAAGTGCTGTGAAATACTCAGTACAGCCTAAACTTCCACCCGGATGTCCTGAATTTACAGCGTGAACCATTCTTAAAATGTCTCTTCTGATCTGTGTTGTAAGAGATTTCAGCTCTTCAATACTTTTACTCATTCTTTTTGATTTATTTGCACACAAAGCTACAATTTTTTGTCGGCTTATGGAAATGCAAAAAATCCGGATACTTTACCCGGATTTTGTTTGATTATTTTGTCAAAGTTGAAAATTTCTGACAAAGTTTTATATTGTATTTTAATTGCAGCCCGACTTGAGCGGAGCTCTTTTTGTGAAACAAAAAAGCGGGAGCGGAAGGCGGTAAAAGCTGCCCGAATTATTCTAAACCACTTTCAAATAACTTTTGTTTTTCACCAACCACAATCCAATAAACGTCAGCAAACCATTCAAAATAATCAATTCAACACCAATTCTGTAATTGGTCGTTTCTGTGACTAAATAATTAATTAAATAGGTTAATACCGGAGCTAAAAGTGTTACGGTAAGGATAGAATACTTTTTTGAGATCTGAAATTTGGTAAAAATTCCGAAGGCAAAAAGTCCTAAAAGCGGCCCGTAAGTGTAGCCAGCGATTTCCATGATTAAATAAACAATCGACTTATCATTCATGGCTTTAAACACCATAATTAAAATAAAGAAAACAACTGTAAATGTCAAATGAACTTTCATTCGGAGACGTTTTTTCTCTTTTTCGGTTTTGCTTTTATCTTCATTGAGATTTAAAAGATCTACACAATACGAACTCGTAACAGCTGTTAAAGCTCCATCTGCAGAAGGGAAAAGTGCTGAAATCAAACCGATAATAAAAATAACAGAGATAATCATCGGGAAATGCCCCTGAAGTGACAAAGCAGGAAACAAATCATCTCCCATAATATTGTTGATGTTACCGGAAGCATCTTTAAATCCGAAGATATTTGATACCGTTTCACCATTTACAGTTTGTCCGTATTCTGCACCGTTCTGTAATGCGAAAAGATAAAGTAATCCACCTAAAAATAGGAAAGCTAAATTCACAAAAAGTAAAGTTCCTGCGAAAGTCAGCATATTTTTCTTTGAATTCTGAAGATTGTCTACCGAAATATTTTTCTGCATCATTTCCTGATCCAATCCTGTCATTGCGATAGTAATAAAAATCCCACCTAGAATAGTTTTCAGAAAAAATGTTTTTGAATTCGGATCAAAATTGATAAAATGCGTATAGTTTTTCTGCTCTAAAATAGTATAAGCTTCTCCGAAAGATAAATTTAAGTTGGATAAAATATAAACGATACAGGCAATTAAGCTGATAATCATAAATGAAGTCTGCAAAGTATCGGTAATCACAATGGTTTTTACTCCGCCTTCAAAAGTGTATAAAAGAACCATTAATAAAAGTACTAAAGCCGTCACCCAAAACGGAACGCCTAAATTCTCGAGCAAAAATATCTGTAAAACATTGACTACTAAATACAATCTCGCCGTTGCACCAATTGCTCTCGAAACAATAAAAAATACCGAACCGATTTTGTGCGCTTCTACATTGAATCTTTTCCCTAAATAGGTATAAATCGAGGTGAGATTCATCTTGTAATAGAGCGGAAGAAGAATTGCGGCCACGATAAAATATCCGATGAAAAACCCGATGACCATCATGTAATATTCGAAACCTCCAAAAATATATTCGCTTCCGGTCATTTTTCCGACTGTTCCCGGAACGGAAATGAAAGTCACGCCACTCAGGCTGGTTCCGATCATACCAAAGGCAACGAGCCACCATTTACTTTTTTTGTTACCGATAAAGAAAGACTGGTTGTCAGAATTTCGGCTGGTGAAATAAGAAATCACCAAAAGTCCCACGAAATAAACAAAAACAAATAACAGAAGTGTCGTTCCCGGATTCATGCTTGAAAATTAATTTCAGCAAATATAGTTTTTTTTGGGAAGCGGAGATGTAGGATGTTGGATGTTGGAAGTTTAGTAATAAAATCCGAGATTAATTTGAACATACAATTTGAATACACTAATTTTTATAAGTTTAATCCCACAGATTTCGCAGATTTTCACAGTTCTTACTGTGGCAGCTTAAAAAAAATACCACGAATGCACAAATTTTTCTTTAAATCAATTAAAAATATTCGCGCATTCGTGGCAATTATAACAGATTTATTCTCAATCATCTGTGAGAATCTGTGTTATCTGTGGGATTTTCTTAGCCTTTACCTTAGCCTCAGTCTATAAAACATCCTGCAAATCTTCATTTTTTTGGAAAGTTGCTTTTGCAAACGGACAAAGAGGGATAATTTTTTTATTGTTTTCTCTTGCAAATTCTACTGCTTTTATCAGCATTTCTTTTCCTACACCCTTTCCATTGTAAGCTTCTTCCACTTCAGTGTGATCGATGATGAATCGGTCTTCTCCTGCCCAGGTGTAGGTCATTAATCCGGCTCTGTTTCCGTCAATTATTGCTTCAAAGCTTCCGTGTTTTTCGTCGTTGTTTTGTTTTACGTTTATCATATTTATGAAAATTTGGTTTGAATTTGTATTTCGTTAAGTAATATTTTGTGCACCGGACAAGCATCTGCAATCGTATGAAGCCTTTTCAGCTGCTCTTCATTCAGATCGCTTCCTTCAAAACTAATGTTTCTTTTAAAAACTGCCAATTTTGTCAACGGAAAATTTTCCAGCTCGACTTCCACGTCAATTTTTTCTACATTCCATTCTTTTCGGTCGATGTACATTCTTAAAGTTGCTGCAGTACAGCTTGCCAGAGAAGTTGCGAGAATTTCAAAAGGATTAAAGCCTTTGTTTTGTCCGCCTTTATCGATGGGCTCGTCAGTGATTAAAGTATTTTCTCCTGCGACAACTTCTGTGTAATATTTTGTTGTGCCTAAGCTTGCTTTTACAGTTACAGCCATTTATTTCTGAGTTAGAGTTTCGTATGATAATGCTCCGGAAGGGCATTGTTTAATTTGATTGATAAGTTCTTCTGAACTTGCATTTTCAGCTTTTATCCAAGGTCTGTCTTTCGGATTGTAGATTCTCGGAAGCGTTTTTACACAAATTCCTGCGTGAATACATTTATGAGGCTGCCAAATGACATTGATTTCACCGTTTGAGTATTTATGGGTTTCCATTTTCTTAGGATTTAGTTTGTTGCTTAAAATTTTCTATTTTGTTGTTGAGTTCGTCCCGCATTTCAGGATTGATAATACCACTTTCTGTATCAAAGTTTTCATAGAATTTCGGTAATGAAAAAGTTTCTTTTATATCTGCCCCGAATTGCGGAAAAAATGTTTTTGCCGTATTCATCACATTTCCGCCACCATAACCTCCGGGAGAGGTAGACATCAGTAGCATCGGTTTATTTTGAAAAACTTTTACATTGATTCTTGAAGCCCAGTCGAAAACATTTTTGAATGCAGCCGAATAAGAACGATTGTGTTCTGCTAAAGAACAAATAATTACATCGCATTCTTCAATCACTTTTAAAAATTGATGCGCTTCGTTGGGAAAACCCTTCTTTTCCCTGTCTACGGAGAAAACCGGCATATCATAATCATTAAGGTCGATTAAATTAATTTCATCATCCTGAAAACTTTTCAGTACAGATTTTACCAGTTCTCTATTGATGGATGTGGAAGAGGTACTTCCTGCAAATGCTAATATTTTCATGTTAATTTTTTGTGTCTTCTTTTACTTTTTTGAGGTAATCCTCTTCCAGATTTTGTAACCTTTTAAAATAATTTTCCTTATCCATAAACAATCTCGGATTGTAAGAATTTCCTTCTTTTCTTTTATCATGCAGATCAAACTGACTTGCATGTGAAGCTACCCAAAGATCAAAATTTATTTTTTTCATTGCTATCAATGTTTCTGCATAATCATTTTGTATGGATGGATATTTTTTTACTTCAGAAAATGTTCTGTCAATAATGATGGATGGCAAATTTGCAATCAGAACCTTATAAGTCTGGTTCTGATCTTTTGTTTCAAACAAAAAACTGCAAGAACCCTTTGTGTGACCGGGGTGATGAAGCAAAGTAAGCGTCGTATTTCCGAGTTTTATTTTATCATTATTTTTTAAAAGATAATCTGGCTTTACAGGTTTGAAAGTTACACCATATTTCCCAAGTTCATAATCGGTTTTCCCACCGCTTTTTAGTTCTTCTGCATCTTTTGCATCCACATAGAGTTTAGCTCCGGTTTCTTTTTTTATCTCTGCCATTGCACCCATATGATCAAAGTGAGCTTGAGTAAGGGTAAGAATTTTAATATCTTTATAATTAAAACCAAGCCTTTTAATATTGTTTTTAATCATCGGTAACGAGTTTGCCAATCCTGTATTAATCAGAATATTTCCTTTGTTGGTAACAATCAGATAAGAAGCAAGATCATAAGTTCCTACGTAGTATAAATTACCTGCAATTCTGAAAGGTTCATAAGATCTCGACCATTCTTCAGGATTGTTTTTAGGTTCAGAAATAATCTGCGCTTTATATATGAAAGCAAAAGTCAGCATCAATATCAATGCAATTTTTTTCATAGGAACTTAGGATTTTATTTTCTTATTTTTCTGTTTAATATCGCTTTAGGAAGAGGTACATATTCCTGATCGTCTCCAGGAATCAACGGAAACGCTTCGTAATTCTGGTCATTCCAGTTAACTTTCGCCTCTTCAATCTTTTCTCTGTCTGAATTTACAAAATTCCAGAAAATGTGTCTTTCTTCAGGAAAAGGTTCTCCTCCGAAAAGATATATCGTACTGTTTTCGTTAATTTCAAACTCACAAAGAGAAGCATTTTTAGCAATCATGAGCTGTTTGGTTCCGTATTCGTTGCCTTCAATATTTACGGTACCTTCCAAAACATACATTCCCACTTCACCAAAAAGATGATGCCCGATATTAAGTTTTTGTTTAGTCTTACTTTTAATTTCAACAAAATAAAGCGGACTGTGAACGGGAACAGCCGATTTTTTTCCGAAAGCTTCTCCTGCAATCAGCTTGTAATCAACATCGCCTTCAGTCCAGGACGGAATTTCTTCCGCTTCAATATGAAAAAATGAAGGTTCTGTCTGCTCCAGTTCTTTAGGCAGCGCTACCCAAATCTGAAAACCATGCAAAAACTGTGGTGAATCTTTCAGATAATCAGGAGTTCTTTCAGAATGTACAACCCCTTTTCCGGAAGTCATCCAGTTTACAGCGCCGGGTTTTATTTCCGTGGCGGAACCCAGGCTGTCTCTGTGGAAAATGGAACCTTCAAAAAGATAGGTAAGTGTTGAAAGTCCAATGTGTGGATGCGGCGGAACATCAAAATTCTGGTGTTCTTTCAGGCAAGTTGGTCCCATGTGATCGATAAAAATAAATGGACCTACAGAACGTTTTTCCCTGAACGGTAACAGTCTTCCTACCAGGAAATTGCCTATATCTGCAGCTCTTTCTTCTACGATAAGGCCTATATTTGACATCATAATTTTTTAGTTTTAGTTTTTTAAATTTAATTATTCTTTTTTAAAAGGGCTAAAAATCTTTCAGTTTAAGACCTTTTAAAAACCGAGAAATAGTTTTTTACAGTTTGCCGTAGCCTTCAAATCTTTGCTCTACAATAGGTTTCCATTCCTGGTTTTTTTTGATGAATGCAAAAACATACGGACAGTACGGAAGAAGTTTTTTGCCGCTTTCCTCGATGTACTTTAAGGTTTTTTCTACCACTGCAGCAGCTGCTCCGGTTCCTGCCAGTTCAGGTTCGGCTTCTGTGTGGATTAAAGCAATTTGCTGACTTGTTTCTTTGTAGTTGATAAACGCAAAATGACCGTCTGATTCAATTTCAAATCTCTTTTTATCTTCGTTTTTTACTAATGGGATGTTTTCAAATTGTGGTTTCATGATGTTTATATTTAAATTTGCTGATGTCTGAAATTTAATCCTCCAGATACCCGAATTTTCCGGTATTGAAATCTTCAAAAGCCTGCATGATTTCTTGTTGGGTACTCATTACAAAAGGACCGTGCGGAACAATAGGCTCGTTTAAAGGCTCGCCGCTGAGAATTAATATGACAGAATCTTCAGCTGCTTCCAGAGTGAATGTCTCACCCTTGTTTTCAAAAAGTACAAAATGATTGGTCTGAACTTTTTGTTCTCCATTTACAAGAACACTTCCTTCAACAACCAAAGCTGCAGTATTGAAGTTTTCAGGAAAATTAAATGTTGCTTTTCCGCCGGATTTTAATTTGGCATTCATGAGATTTACCGGACTGAAAGTAGAAGCAGAACCTTTTATACCTTCGTATTCTCCAGCAATAACTTCTACAAATCCGTTTTCACCTAAATCTACTTTTTGTATTTCATTGTTTTTAATCGTCTGATATTTTGGTTTACTCATTTTATCTTTAGCAGGAAGATTTACCCAAAGCTGAACCATTTGGAAAATTCCGCCTTCTTTCGACCATTCTTTTTCGTGATATTCTTTATGCAAAACTCCTCTTGCTGCCGTCATCCATTGTACATCTCCTTCACCAATAATTCCGCCACCTCCTGCGCTGTCATGATGCTCTACTTTTCCTTGATAAGCTATTGTTACCGTTTCAAAACCTCTGTGCGGATGAACGCCTACTCCTCGAGGGGCTTCCGAACCATTGAAATGAAATTTGGCATTATAATCCAACACCAAAAAAGGATCCATTCTTTTCATGGTCAAAGGATATGTTCCCGGAATAAAATTATGCACCCTAAAACCGTCACCTACAAAGTGTGCAGGTTTGGGTGAAATGATAGTTTCTATATTTTTAGTTGCCATAATATTGTTTGTTTTAATTTTTAACAAATTTAGAGCAACGTGTTTTCTCTCACATTGATGTGTGGTAAGTTGTGTCGGAGGGATTCGGTTGGATGTTTGAGCGTGAGAGTGTTTGAATTTAGAAATTACTCCAGAATTCTCAAACTTTCTAACGCTAATTCACTTACTCTGAGGATTTCATATTTCTTCCGTCAGAAACGTGTAATCTTCTGAAAACGAGTGATGATAAAATTGTTAAAGCTCCTACGGTAAGAAAAGTATATCGAAATGCGCTGTGAATATGACCACCAACCAATTCTGCATTGTTTTCATAAATTTTTAACACAATCAATCCGAAAGCAATTCCGAAACCGATAGCGAGCTGTTGATTCACAGATAACAATGAATTTCCGCTGCTGGTCTGAAAATTTCTTAAATCGGCAATAGAAATGGTATTCATCGAAGTGAACTGAATAGAATTGAAAAATCCCAGAATTGCAATCACCGGAATAAACCAGAAAATTGACGTGTGAATATCCGGAATGGCCAGACAGCAGATCAAAGTTCCGATAACAATTGTATTAAGCATTAAAGTTCGCTTGTAGCCGTATCGATTTAAAATTTTAATGACGTAAGATTTTCCGAACATCGCCGTTAAAGCCATTGGAGCAATAATCCAACCTGAAATTACTGCAGTCTGACCATAGGCAATTTGTATCATCAACGGAAGCAGCAACGGAACAGAGCTGATTCCTAATCTTGTGGCGAGATTCCCTACAATTCCTACTCTAAAAGTTCTTACTTGGAATAAACTTAAAGGAAAAATTGGGTTTCCGCCTCTTTTGGCGTGATGATAATAATAGTATAGAAATAAAAATCCTAAAATAAAAATAACTAAAACCGGGGTGATATTCTGCATATCTCCAAAAAGTTCAAGCGAAACAGATAATAGGAGCGAAGCGGCTGCAAAAATTAAAAAACCTTTTAAATCAAAATCGGTATCTTTTGAATTGTAATTAGGCATAAATTTTAAACCCAAAACAATTCCTAAAATCCCAATGGGAATATTGATGAGAAAAATCCAGTGCCACGAAAGATAATCAACCATATATCCGCCAACCAAAGGACCGAGAACAGGACCAATTAATGCAGGAATAATTGCGAAATTCATCGCTTTTAATAATTCGTTTCGGTCGAAAGTTTTAATTAAAGCTAATTTTCCAACGGGTGTCATCAAGCTTCCGCCAACTCCCTGAATAACCCTTGAAATCACCAAATGCGTCAGATTCTGAGAAATTGCACAAAACAGAGATCCTAAACTGAACAAGACCAAAGAAAAAACAAAAACTTTTCTCGTCCCGAATCGATCCGCCAAAAATCCGCTTGCAGGCATAAAAACCGCCAATGTCAGAACATAACTGATGATGGCATTCTGCATATTGAGTGGCGATTCATTCAAATCCTTCGCTATGGAAGGCAAAGAAGTATTCAGAATCGTAGAATCGAGCATCTGCATAAAAATAGCTGTCGCAAGAATCAGCGGCAGAACTTTTTTTACAGTTTGGCGGGGAGAAGTTGTTGTGGGCATTACAATTAAATTAGATTAAGCTTTAGAAAATGCAGCTTAAATTTTTTTAATTATTTAAAGTTACAATTTTCAAATTTATATTCTCTGTCTTCGATGTAAAAATTATTGCTTTCCCAGAATTCACTGTTTGCTTTTGGAATGAAATCTTGCTTTAACTTAATAATTGGGCGGTCATATCTTGTAATCTGATTCGTATTAATATCTTCAGACATGAGATAGAAATTTCCATAAGTAGTTGCAAAAATTTTACCATCTTTTAGATGATTGGTTTTATTAATCTGTTTGTAAAAATTCATAAAATATTTGCCATCAACTTCTTTATAAGTCTCAATAATTTTGTGAAAGTTTTGCATGGGATACTTCGAGTTTTTATACTGATGCTGCTTTCTCACAATGCAATGTTCATAACGAATCACTGCAAAGTTTTTAGTGTCAATATAAATGGTTCCTGACGAACTTTCCGGAGCGGGATAACCAAAACCGGTAGAATATGCTCCCGGAGAATTATTGGTAAAATCAATTTTGTAGACTTTTTTACCATTATACTCAATTACTTTTTTGTTCGACAAATCATACGATGAGGTTCTGTACAAAACATTGGATTTGCTTAAAATTATATCCCGATTCAGCTGTACCCACAAATTTCCGACACCGCCCCACTTATCTTTGTCTGAATTTTCGGTATGACTTTTATACTGTAAAATTTCTCCATAAATATTATTTTCAACATTGTTGGAGCTATTCAAACCATTTCTATTAAAAATTTCGACCAATGCTTCTTCACTGTAATTTAATTTATCTTTATTATCATACCGATGTTCACTTACATAAAACTTCTGATGATAAGGAGTCTGAATGTAATTTTGCTCTATATTTTCTTTCGCTTTTTCTAAAATTTCCTTTGCTGATATTGCTTTTTTACCTTTTAAAATAACTTCTTCAATCTGCGAAAATTTTTCCGAAGAAGGTTTAAGTTTAAAAGTATTTTCTGATTTTAAGTTTAAAACTAAAATTGAATCATTTTGATAACCAATCGCAGAAATCACCAAATAATCATTTGCTAAAGAAGATTTCGAAATGCTGAATTCTCCATTTTCATTTGCAACAACGCTTTTTTTTGTCGATTGATAATAAATATCAGCATAAGCAACCGGAATATTTTCAGAGTCTGTTATTTTACCTTTTATTTTAGAATTGCTGTCTAATTTAAACTCATTTTGTTCATTTACTTTATAAGAAATTTTCTCAGGTGGATACATTTTCGGAATATAATAAATGCCGTCATAAACATTTTTCCATTGCATTAAAACAGGGAAATAACCTAGTGTTGAAGAATAAAATTCGTTTTTTGGATAATTTTTTAATTCTACTAAAATTGCAGGACTGTTGCTTGAAAATAAATCAAATTCAATACTATTTTGTGGTGGAGTGAGAATAGGCATAACAGTTTCGTGTTGTCTCAAATAATTTCCAGAATATGCTGTGAATGCTACAGAGAATAACTGGTCTTTATAATAGTCTTTAAGAATTTTTCCCATTGGAATAGCATCTTCCAATTCATTAATACTAATAAGATTGGATTCCAATGAAGATTCATTATGTCCAGTTAAATCCTTTTCCTGAATATGCATTCTTCTAATATAATCAAGGCTGATTTCAGAAGTTTTGAATGTGCTTAAATCATTTGCGATATGATAGTTTGCAGCCCATAGAATCAGTTTTTCATCTTTTAGCTCTTTTTGGAGAAAAATGAAGTTCTCAGCTATTTGTTGATCACGCGGATTTTGAACGGGAAATTTTTTACTATTAATGATTGTTAGCATATAATCAACTTCTGCTTTTGAGCTTTTAAAAGTCTGCTCAATAACTTTTGTTTTAAAATCTTTATTTTTTATAAATGCTAAAGCTTTGAGAAATTTATCATACACAGAATATAATTTTGAAGTCTCGAATGTATTGCCTTTTAAATGTTCTAAATCTTTGAAAATTAATGTTTTATCGATGAGTTGGAATTCTTCTTCAGCAAAGTTGAGTTTGTTTTTCGTCAAAACTTCTTTTAAATCATTGAGATAATGAGTTTGAAAGACTTTTCCTTCCTGACAGTCAATTCCTAAAATTTTTATCTCAGGATTTTGTTTTACATACTCTAAAAGTTCCTGAAAAGCTTTAGTTTCAGACCACATTGAGAAAATACTTTCATTGTACAAACTAAAATCCTGTTTGGTTTTTGATAGTTCCGATGCTTTATAATTATCATAAAATCCTGCTTCAAACAAAACCGTTTTGAATTGATTTTCATGATGTAATTTTTTGATGATTTTTACTTTTTCATCAAATACAGCACCATCGCCATGAGTCGGTTCGCCGAGCAGAATATATTTTTGATGGCTAAAAGACTGTGCGCTTGAAAATATGTTAAGTACAATAACAAGAAATAGGGAGAATATTTTTTTCGTCATAAATGTTTTAAAATGAGAATGCAGGTTTATATTTTTTAGTAAAACTCAAGAAACGATGATTTATTGTTGAAATATTTAAAAGTTTTAACTTATAAAATTCTAAATAAATATCCGAAATTTGAAAGACATTAAAATCAAAACAAAAATATTATGCATCAGAAGAAATATTCAGGACAACCCGTGATTACATTGAATAATAGAGTTGATATTCCGGCTTTAGGTTTCGGAGTGTGGCAAATGGAAAATCTGGAAGAATGTGAAAAGGCGGTTGTCAAAGCAATTGAGGTTGGTTACAGGATGATTGATACGGCTGCGATTTATCAGAACGAAACAGCGGTCGGAAAAGCTATTAAAAATAGCGGAATTAACCGTGAAGAATTGTTTGTAACTTCAAAACTTTGGGTTCAGGATCATGGTTACGAAAAAGCAAAATCGGCTTTTCAGAGAACATTAAACAGATTACAGCTGGATTATCTCGATATGTATCTTATTCATTGGCCTTTCGGAGATTTTTTAGGATCCTGGAAAGCGATGGAAGAACTGTATCGTGAAGGAAAAATAAAAGCAATCGGAGTTTGCAATTTTACCATTGAAAAATTAGAAGAATTAAAATCTCATTCTACCGTTTCTCCGGTGATTAATCAGGTTGAGCTGCATCCGATTTTCCAGCAGAAAGAACTTCGTGCTTATAATGAAGAAAACAATATTGTAACCCAACCCTGGAGTCCGCTTGGTAACGGAAATGCAGAACTCTTAGACAATCCTTTACTTAAAAAAATTGCTTTTCATCATAATAAATCTATTGCTCAGATTATTTTGAGATGGCATTTGCAGGAAGGTTTCTGTGTGATTCCAAAATCGGTAACACCTTCGAGAATTGAGCAGAATTTTAATGTATTTGATTTTGAACTTACGGAAAACGAAATGAATATGATACGATCTTTAGATACAAATAAAAGATTGTTTTTTGATCCGAAAGATCCGGCTTGGGAAGAAAAAATGCTCAATGCTGTTGCGGATATTTAATAGTAATTTCTCGCAGATTTCAGAGATAATGTAGATTTTCAAATATTAAGATCTGCACAATCAGCAAAATCTGTGAGATTCAAAAAATTGTCTATGAAGTTTAAAGATTCAATTTGTAAAATATTCGATATAAAATATCCAATCATACAAGCTCCCATGTTTGGAGTAAGCACGCCCGAAATGACTGTTGCAGCGGCAAACGCAGGTTGTTTAGGTTCGTTGGCTTTGGCAGACCTTTCTGCCGAAAAATCTATTAAACTTATTCAAAAAACAAAGAAACTGACTGAACAACCTTTTGCAGTCAATATTTTTGTTCATCATATTCCTGAAATTACGCAAGAATTGAAGCAGCAATATCTTAAAACGAAAAAGTTCCTTGAAAAATTGTTGTATGAAAATAATATAGAAGCAAGTCTGCCTAATTTAGAAGACATGAAAGTCAATTCTTATCATGAACAGGTTGATGCAATTATTGCTGAAAACTGTAAAGCTTTAAGTTTCATTTTTGGAAATTTAGACCATCAAAATATCCAGAGATTAAAAGAAAATGGAACGATTCTGATGGGAACCTGCACTTCGGTAGAAGAAGCTTTGGAGCTGGAAAATTCAGGAATTGATGTTATTTGTGTTCAAGGAATCGAAGCAGGAGGTCACAGAGGAAGTTTTGTTTCTGAAAATATTCCTAAAATTGGTGGATTTTCTCTGCTTTCCCAAGTTTATGATTCTGTTAAAATTCCTTTGGTTTATGCAGGTGGAATATATAATGGAAAAACTCTGAGAGCTGCACAAGAACTGGGAGCACAGGGTTTTCAGATTGGAAGTCTTTTACTGGCATCAAAAGAAAGTGCTCTGCGGGATTTTGAAAAAGAGAGGCTCAAAAAAGTCAATGAAAATGAAATTGTTTTAACGAAAAGTTTTTCCGGGCGCTATGCAAGAGGAGTCAGAAATAAATTTATTGAAACCATCGAAAATTCAGAATATATTTTGCCCTATCCTTATCAGAATAAATTGACGGGAGAGTTGAGAAGAATTGCAAGAGCAGCTAAAAATGCTGAGTTTGTTAATCTGTGGGCTGGTCAGTCGATTAATCATTACAGCGAAGATTCTACACAGGATATTTTAGAAAAATTAATTAAAGAGTATAATTAAAAATAAAAAATCACTTTCAAAAACTTTTAAAAGCGATTTTTTATAGTTATCAACTAAAATAAGAGATGTGTTTCGCTTCGCCTGCAATTACTTATTTTGTTAAGTCTAAACCTCCGAAATTCCCGGAACTCATCATCATATAAACTCCTTTAGTTTTATCTAATAAATCCCAATATGCATGAAGTTCTTCGGCGTTGGTAAAGACTTTCAGGTTTTCATTTTTGAATTTCTCTTTAATTAGTTCAGGAGAGATAGGTTCCATTCTTTTAATTTTTAAAGCATCTTCAGAATAGAAAACGATGGCTTCATCCAATCCGTCCATAGCGTGATCGTATTGTTCAAGAAAAACAGGATTTAAACTTGAATAGGTGTGGAGTTCAAGGAAAGCGTATTTTTTTTCGTTTTTAAACTGCTCACAGAATGCTTTTACAGCTGCTTTTACTTTACTCGGTGCGTGTGCAAAATCTTTGTAAAGAATCCCTTTATCTTCTCTTTCTACTTTTTCAAGACGTTTTGAAGCGCCTTTAAAGCTCATAATGGCATCATAAAATTCCTCATCCATAATTCCCAAAGTATGACAAATATGTCTCGCTCCTTCAAGGTTCAGCAAATTATGCGCCCCAAAGACGGAAAGCGGAATATCACCCATTTCTGTTTTCAAAAGAACTTTTCCGTTGCTGATTTCATATTCAGGAGTTTTGTATGGCATTTTTCTGAAATAATTTTCAGCACTTTCTACCACTTTTACGACTTCCGCATCTTCTTCATTATAAACTAAAACTCCACCCGGCGTAATGCTTGCAACGAATTTTCTGAATTGCTCAATATAATCGTCAAATGTTTTGAAAACGTTGATGTGATCCCATGCAATCCCGCTCAATAAAGCAATATTCGGTTGATATAGAAGGAATTTCGAACGCAAATCGATAGGAGAGGAAAGGTATTCATCGCCTTCCAAGACCATAAAGTCGTTGTCTTCCGTCAGTTTTACCATGCAATCAAAACCTTCCAACTGTGCTCCAACCATGTAATCAACATCTTTCTGATGGAAATTCAGAACATGAAGAATCATAGAAGTGATGGTTGTTTTGCCATGCGAACCGGCAATGACAACTCTGGTTTTACTTTTCGATTGTTCGTAAAGAAATTCCGGATAAGAATATATTTTTAAACCTAATTCTTTTGCTTTTGCCAATTCGGGATTGTCTTGGTGAGCGTGCATTCCAAGGATTACCGCATCGATATCAGATGTGATTTTCTCAGGAAACCAACCCATTTCTTCGGGAAGAATTCCTTTTTTCTCTAATCTTGATTTTGAAGGTTCAAAAATAGCATCATCGGAACCTGTCACCTGATATCCTTTATCTTTAAGTGCAATTGCAAGGTTATGCATTGCGCTTCCGCCAATAGCAATGAAATGAGTTCTCAACTTATTTTTTAGTTTTTTACGTTATTGTTAATGATTTCCTGAAAGCCAGCAACAATATTTTCCCAATTGGTTGTAAAATTAGGCATAATCATACTTCCGTCACTTTTACTTCCTTCGTTGGCCCCTTTTTTTATGTTGATGGAAGTCGTTACGTTATCGTAAACTTTTTTGTGGTCTTCCTGAATTCTTCTGAAATTATTTTTTGAAAGCGTTTCATCCAGTTTCTTTAAATCATC
>NZ_JBPCHW010000021.1:0-68390 GCF_051011795.1 Chryseobacterium sp. RLHN22 | reverse complement strand
CATTACTTAACACCAAACCAAATGCACCAGCAGTCTGAATTAAAAATGAAAACCTATAAAACTAAAAACCAAAGCAAAAACGTTTTTGCTTTGGTTTAATTATTATTTTTATCCTATAATCTGTATCAAAGTTTTAGGACGAGACAGTTTCAAAAAAAGGAAATTTCACCAACCCGAAAGCTATTTTACTTACGGGAGTCACAGGATTTGTAGGACTCAATATATTGGTAGAATTATTAGCCTCCACTTCGGCAGATATTTATTTACTGATAAGGGCAGATAATGAAACGCTTGCCAAGGAAAGACTGTTTGAAGCATTGGAAAACCAGTTAATTTCAGCGGATATTTTTGATGAAAAAAGAATTAAAATATTAGCCGGAGATCTTGCAAAACCATTGCTGGGCCTTTCAACAGAAAAGTATGAGGAACTTACAGAACTTATAGATGTTGTGCATCACGCCGGGAGCGCCGTGAACTTCATCCAGCCTTATTCTTATATGAAAGCGGCCAATGTGGATGCGCTTTATACTTTAATCAGGTTTATAACCACTCATCAACTCAAACAATTATCTTTATTATCAACGGTCGGGGTATTTAGTTGGGAACATTATTTCACCAAACCTGCATTGATTATGGAAGATACGGATACCAAATCTGCATTTAAATATTTAAGTCGTGATATGGGCTATATCCAGAGCAAATGGGTGATGGAACAGGTAGCGCAGGAAGCTATAAAACAGGGCGTTCCCATCGTAATTTTCAGGCTAGGTTATGTTTTTTGCCATAGCCTGACCGGAGCAACCGCAAAATACCAATGGTGGGGATCACTGATAAAAACCTGTATCCAATTAAAAGCGTATCCAATTTTAATTGATCAAAAGGAGGAATTAACAATGGTAGATTTCGTCAGTAAAGCCGTCACCTATATTTCCAAAAATCCCGATTCTATTGGCCAAATTTTCCATTTGAGCCCGGAGCCAGAAGATAATATGACCGTAACGGAATTCTTCGAGCTACTTCGTGAAGAATTTAATTTTGATCTAAAGCCAGTTCCTTACCTGGAATGGCGCGCCCTTTGGGAAAACGACGAAAACAGCCCGCTCTATCCTCTTTTGAATCTTTTCAAATTCGTTGCTTATGATAATAAATCCATTATTGAGGTTCATCAAAATACTCCTGATTTCGATATCAGCAACACCAAAAAATTCCTCGAAGGAAGTACGATTGAGAACAAAACAGTAAAACGTGATAATGTAGCAGCATTTTGTAAATACTTAGGAGTTCTTTAATGGTAAAAATATTTTATACAAAATTTAATCCTGAACATAGGATAGCCATTTTAGATCAATGGCTGTCTTTTCTTCCTTTTGAGCTTCAAAAAATTAATCAAAGCTATAAAAATAAAGAAGATCAGGTGAGGAACCTATTAGGCAAATTGCTGTTGGCTGAAGCTTTAAAAAATATTGGTTATGGATCAATTGCTCTTGATGCTATCCAATATAATCAATATAAAAAACCCTACTTATCCAAAGATTTTGATTTCAGTATTAGCCATTCCGGAATGTACGTTTTTTGCGCAATTGGAAAAAACCTGAAACTAGGGCTCGATATTGAAGAAATAAAGCCAATTAACTTTTCTGAAATGACAAACATAATGAGTAATTCTGAATGGAAACATATAAACGAAGCATCAAATCCTTTACGTCAATTCTTTACACTCTGGACACTCAAAGAAGCTGCCATCAAAGCCGAAGGAACAGGCTTTTTCACTGATCTAAATACAATTAAAGTAAAAAGCAATACCATCTATATTGGAGATACTATTTGGTTTTCGAATAAATTAGTATTTGATGAAAATTATTCGGGTCACCTCGTAACATCAAATTTAGAAAGGGATTTTGAGATGTTTTTTAAAGAGGTAGGATTATATTTGATTTAGGTGTAAAGTATCAATAGATCTGCTACAAAAATGATTTAAATTTATGGTATAAAGTTTAAAATCTTTCCATGAATAAACAGCAAATAAAGGTTCGCATAGATTGGCTTAAAATCTATTTAGAATTGGGTCTGTAACGAAAACAGCTTTACGTTGTGGAATTGCAAGATCAACACTTTATCGTTGGATAAAAAATATAAAGAAGAAGAACTGTCAGATAAGTCAAGATATCCTAATTTTAATTGTTTTTTGTTGATACAAAGTTCTGCAGAAATTAGAATCTGGATGTAGCCAAAAGTCGTATTGTTGTAGTGGGAAGGAATTAGATTTTTTGTTGGTCAATATTTAATTTCTTCCTTCTTCAAAAGGACGAGGTGTGAATGGGTGATTATTATTGCATTCGCAAACAAAATCCTTTTTACATTTTAGCAAAATAAAAGATGAGAATGCTCAAACTCAATAAAACAAGACCCCGAAAAAAACAAGTGTTTTATTCGAAAACATAAGGTTTCTATTTTCAAAAAAAACGCCTTCGTTATTAGAGATTTCATCTGCAGAGTATAATTCCGGCGAGTAAACCTGCCAATTGTAAGCATAATGTTTACTACGGTTGTTTTAGCGCAGGTATTAAAAAATCAAATAGGTCAACATTTTGATGAACTCTCCGAAAAATGACAAAAAGAGGTTACGGAAATTACGGGAAAATCCGACGAATATTATAGCTTAGTTTGCTCTACTCTTTTCATCAAATATCACCTGCCGTCCACCTGTTTTTACCTTTCGGTTTCCAAAATTATAAGTGAGTGAGACAGACAGGTTTCTGCCATCGTAATAATTATTAAAATAATGGGTGGAATCTACATAATAGATTTCACCATGGCTTTTGCTCTGCCTGAAAATATCAGAAACATAGATATTCATCATAAGGTCCTTATTCATAAGGTTTAACTTCAGCCCTGCCGTAAAATTACCAACAAAATAAGAATAGGTATTACCTATACTTGAAGGTATACGGAACCAATAATTCATTAGGAGTTGAACACTTTTATCTTTAGTCAACGCGAGATTGTTTCTGATATCAAAGCTCGCACTATTACCTTTTCGGGATTCGGCATCAGTGGCAAAAACCTGTGTTTTCATATAAGACAGATCTGCGGAGTAGTTGGCTTCCCAAAAATTAAAGAAAGTATCTGAATAATTCAGAGAAATGCCTGTACTGTTTTTGTTGAAGAAGTTGTAAAAATTACTCGTCTTATTCTCACCTTCCAGAATAACCAGCTGGGCAAAGGCATTCAGTTCCCGCTGGAAGTAAGTGGAAACAGAAAATCTTCCTTTATATAGGTATGACAATTCAAAATTATGATTGACCGAGGGGTTCAGAGCAGGGTTTCCTGAATAGTAGGAATTGATGTTTGTGTACCATCGGAACGGGTTAAGTGCACGGAATCCGGGCCTATTGATACGCTTGGAATAATTGATATTGAAAGTATTATTGTCATTGGCTTTATAAGTCAGGTAAGCTGTAGGAAAAAACTTGCCATAGGAATTTTCCGAACTCTGACCTGATGAAACAGAGTTTCCGATGATGGTGGAATATTCATACCTTAGACCAGCTTTTACAGTCCATTTTTCGCCGAGTTGTCGTTCCATTCCTACATAGACAGCATAATTTTTTTCATTATAATTGAAAAGATCGCTCTTTAGGGGGTCAGTCACATAATCCTGGCCGATAAAATTTTGGTATTGCAGATCTGAATTGTTATCAAAATTGGTAAATTTAATTCCGGCTTCTGTCTTTGCAAATTCAAATGGCAGCGTAAGATCGGCCTGACCGGAATAGATCTTATAATCCAATTCAGATGGTGTTCTCACGATATAGGAATTAGCAGAATTATCCTGAGTGGTAAAATCGATGTTGCTACTCGGTGTGTTAGAGAAATAGTTACCTGTTATGCTGAGCTTATTGCTCCGTTTCCCAAACTTAAGATCATAATAGGCACTTACCGTTGCTTGCCTGTTGTCATTGCGGTGCTCCGCATAAGTAGATAAGGTATTTGTGTAGTTTTGATTCTGGAAATAATCCGAAGTGTTCATGATGTCCATTCCAGATTTTCCGGATCCGTAGTCAATTACAAATCCAAGGCCGGACTTACTATTGATCTCATAATCTGAACTGAAGTTGAGGCCTGTACCTTTCCAGAAATCTCTTCTGTCATCAGCACTTTTCAGACCGTCTGAGCCAACAATTCTGTAATTTTCATAAGAATGCTTCTGGCTGTCATATTGCCTTAGCTTTAATGAAGACCTTAATTTTTCATTTTGATAATTTAAAGTTGCAGAGTTCGAATTGCCCGTATAAGTGGTGTGAAACAGACTTGTGGTGAGACTTCCATTCCACCCCAGATTTTGATTTTTCTTCAGTACGATATTGATGAGACCGCTATTTCCCTGCGCTTCATATTTAGCCGGCGGTGCTGTGATAACTTCTATTTTTTCAATATTTTCCGATCGAAGACTTCGGAGATAGTTGATAAGTTCAGACCCGGAAAGGTTCAGCATCCGTTCATTGACCATAACCGCCACGCTGCTTTTCCCGACCATTGTTATCCCCGCATTTTCATCTACTTTGATCTGTGGTGTTGTATCTAATGCCTGTACACCGTCCATACCTTGTGATGCTGCGGAATTAGACAAATTAAAGATCAGACGGTCCGCCTTTCTCTCGATCAGCTTTTTCCTGGCTGTTACGGTTACAGCTTCAATTTGCTTCTCATTCACATCTGGAATCAATAAGTCATAAGCTGTATTACCATTAACCTTTACTTCTGCCTTATAGAGTGTATTTCCGTCATATATGCATTCAATAATATAGATTCCGTTTTCAACAAGTTTTAAATCAAAATGACCTTTTTCATCCGAGATCGTTGATTGTTTGTACTGATCTTTTCTGGCAATGATCTCTGCATAAGAGATGATGCTTTTTGATTTTTTGACTGTTCCGTTGATACTTTGTGATAAAGCAAATAAAGGCATCAGCAGTAAAACTGACGATGTTATTTTCAGCATGGTTGTCATTTTTGAGATTGTGTTCTATAATGACAATCTTCAGCTGTCTTTTATTACATGGAATCTTATTATCTATAATATCTTGTAAAATACAAAGCAAATTTAAAATATCCTGTACGTTTATTTTCAATTTATTTTGGGGGTGTATTTATAACTTTTATACGGTTCAGATTAGCAAAAACAATCTTCATTTTTTTAAATAAAACTATTTTATTGATAAGTTTCCGGGCATACTGTTTTGCAGCTGTCTTTATCTCTTCTTCGTTATAACCTGTGGTTAATGGAGGTATCTGATTAGGAAGATTTCCTTTCATTCTCTTTATCAGTCATCTTGTCCAATTCCAGCTTGAAACATCCCAGAATGAATTCACTATAGTACATCTGTGCTTTCAGTGGCATTGTTCTAGAATGTAAATCTAATCTTTCCGTTAGCAGTATTTCGCCATTATAGCATATTGAGAAATAAGCAAACAACTTATAATCTGATTCTTTTACCGGATTTGCGTAACCCGTTACGGCAATAGACCAGTCTGTTTGATATAATTGTGCAACATTCAATGCCATCTGCCCTGCAATAGCATATGAAACACCATCCTTCTGTATCACTTCTTCCCTGTCAATATTCAGTAAATTAATTTTTTCATCATAAGAATAAGCGGTGAGACCACCTTTAAAAAAATACGAAGAATCTTTCATTTGTGAAAAAGAAAACTGTAAAAATCCGGCTGTAACGCTTTCTGCAATAGAAACGGTCTGATGCAGATTCTGAAGATGATTTCCTATATAATTAAGAAGATTTTGAAGCTCAGCAATAAAATGGATAAAAGATTTTGCATGAAGCTGTTCTCTGGTGAGGTCTATTTTTGAATGTTTTAATATCATACTGTGATGTTTTGCATATGAAGGTTACGGCATTCGTATATGCGATCAGTATTGAGTAAATCTAAAATCAAGCCATGAATAAGTTACTGTGGTATCTAAAAATAATTTTCTGTATAAGCTTGGAATATTTCTTGTTATGATCGTAAATACACCTAATTACTTTAATTATGAAAATAAATTTCACAACCATTAATAAGAAAGACTGCACTACAGACCTTCAAAAAAAATTATGGAATGGTGCGGAAGAATTTGCCAAAAGTAATGTGATGAAAAAGCTTGAATCCGTTGCTAAATATTTAGGAGATCATCAGATTAATATTATCATTGACATGGGAAAAGGAGTTCCTTCTGTCATGAAAAATGATCTTACCGATGATCAGTTTATCACCGCACAAAGGGCTTTACATGCAAAATTGTAGCTTTAAAAGCCCAATCGGGTTTAGAAAAAAAGAGATTTATTTTTATTAAGTCTCTTTTTTTCTGCCTCCAATCTTTTAATTCGTCGGTAATCCCATGGTGAAATGACATTTTTATCTTTCCATAAACCAATTTTTTTTGATCTTGCTTTCATTTCTAAAACTTCAAGATTTCTGTCTTTAGAATAGGACGAATACCACCAACCTAATCCATTTTTAATCAGTTGTTCAGAAAGATATTTACCATTATCATAATAAATTTTTGCAATATCACGCCCATAACGATCTTTATCTGTTTTAAAAAAAACAATCTGTTTTCCAAAAACCTGCTCAGAAGTAAATTGCTTTGCATTTTTGGCAAAAGCCTGACCTTTTTCGGGACAGTCGACTTCGGCTAATCGTAATTTTAGTTTGCTTTTATCAAATAATAAAACTGTAATTGTATCGCCATCAGAAATACCTATTACTGTTGCTTTGGTTTGTGAAAAAGAAATTATGGAGCTTAAAAAAAGTAATAATGAAAAAATAAGTTTGAACACTTGAAATATTTACCACAAAAGTATTTATAAAATCGCCAAAATCAATATAGGATATATAATTTATACGGTTTTTCAAAAAAAGACAGCCAAATATTCGGCTGTCTTTTCTGTAATTAAAACATTTCTCTTACATTTAAATTACCTGTTGCTCCCTGAGGCAGAAAAACCACTTTTCGTTTAATACTTTTTGCTTTTTCCAATGCTTTAAGAGCTTTTTGTCTTTCCATTTCCCTTGTGTGATGAGAAGTAATGTTTTCTGAGTCAGTAAATGATTTCATAATATTTGGTATTTGGTTTACAATTAAGTCATAAACTAAATTTATACCAAATTATATTTAAGCATTAGAATGTGGTATAAAAAGATTTTAATAGGACCAGAAAAGACCAATTAGATTTTCTCCAATTCTATTACCTATGAAAAATTTATTCATCAATACCAAAGTAAAAGTATAAATTTAAAGCAAATCGATATAAAGTAATTTAAAAAATTCCGATAAACATCAATATCATAGCATACATTTTGTAAGACTTTTGCAATACATCACCAATCAAAAAATATTTATTATGCAATTTATTGATTTTAAAAAAGAACATTTTTCGCACGACGAAGAGACTGAAAATTACTTTCTGGAGATTTCAAAAGATGAAGTAGGATATGGCGAGCTTTCAGTTAAACAGAAAAAAGAAGATGAAACCTTAAGTGACACAGAATATACCATCGAAGACAGTGTTGAAGCCATAAAGATCATCGTAAACAATCCAATTGATATAAGAGTTAATTTCTAAATAATATCAAAAAGGATGAAAAATAATCACCACTACAATTTGCTGATGATCTGTAATGTACTGCTAATTTCTTCTTTTTGTTACAGTCAAAAAAAGCAGGAACATAAGTATTCTTTATTTAATCCGGTCCCGAGAGAGCTTATGAGAGAAATGGAAACAGATCGTCCTGATGTAACAGAATCTCCATACACGGTTGATGCAGGTCATTTTCAATATGAAACAGATATCATAGGATTAACCAGAGAAAAATCTGATTTTAAAAACACTAAAACCTTACTGATCAATCAGGCAAATCTGAAAATTGGTCTTACCGGGTCCACAGCAATCCAGATCGGATTCGAAACCTATGGATGGCAAAAAGAAAAAGATTTAAGTACAGGTATAACCGAATCTAAGCATGGTGTTGGTGATCTTAATATCAGAATTAAACAAAACATTATAGGTAACAACAAGGGGAGTTTCGCTTTAGCGATCCTACCATATGTGAAGATCCCTACTTCTCAATATGAAGATGACGATCTTGTTGAAGGAGGTTTAATTGTTCCTATGATTTATAAATTCTCGGGAGAGTGGAAATTGGGATTTCAGGTTGAGGTAGACAGGCTGAAGGATACAGACGAGCACGCTATGCACACCGAATTATTACAGACACTCACCATCAGTCATCCTCTGTTAAAAAATATCGAAGGAATTGCAGAGACCTACTATACTTATGATTTTAAGGCTCATGAAATATATAATTTTATAAATGCAGCAGTGCAGATGGAAGTAGCCAAAAATTTTAAAATTGATGCAGGTCTTAATTATGGAATACAGCATCATGCAGAAAAACGTTATTTTTTAGGAGCATCATACAGGTATTGACAGCAAAATTTTTACGATACCTCAATGTGTATCCTATAATTCATTTAATAACAAAACAAAAGGCATGATAGATTTTCATGCCTTTTGTTGATTAATATCTTGTGAAATGGTTTATTCTTCAGTTGCTTTTACAGTCCATAAAGAACCATTTTTTGTAGTAAGTTTTTGCAGCTTCCCTTTTATAAAAAGATCGTCTAATATTTTTTCACTTTCCATTTTTTTTAAACCTGATAATTCAGCAAATTCTTTAGCGGTAAGTGATGGATATTTTTCAAATAGAAATTCCCAATTTTTAGAATATTCATTTTTCCTGGCATTCGGAAACATTTTTAAAACTGCCGTTTCGTAGAAAATATATGGTTTTGTGCCATAGATCATCTCTTTATTTCCTGAATCATTGATGAAAAATATAGATGGAAAACCTCTCACCCCGTTTTCTTTAGCCAGTTTTAAATCTTCTTCGAAAAGAATTTTTCCACGACCTTCAAAGTCATTTTTCAATTGCTCCACATTCAGCCCTACTCTTTCAGCTGCTGTTGCAATATGCTCCCATTTTGCGATATTCCTTTTATTCAGAAACAGCATTTCACGCATTTCTCTCATCAGCAAAACCGCTTTTTCCTTATTCTGAATCTGCGCTGCTTTAAATGCTATCGAAGGCGGATAAGAAGAGTCTAAAGGGTCTTCCAGCCAGACATCGCCGTCAATCGGCATTTCATAATGAAGGCTCACTTCATCCCAATGATGTGCTACATCAGAAGGTTTGCTGATTCCACCACTGTTGTAACTCCAGTCCGGAAGTAGTCCGCCCATTCTATAATCGATTTCAATATCATCTCCGTATTCCAGTTTTAATTTTCTTAATTGAGGTTCAATTCCCCAACAAGATGAACAAATCGGGTCGGTAAAATAAATAACTTTAACGGGTTTTTCAGATTTTCGGGTCGTTATTGTTACGGTCTGATTATTTTCTGAAATTCCGCAAACGCCTTCTATGGGGTCACAAATCAGCGGGTTATTGTTTGTAGAATCTGTTGTCATTTTCGCAATATTTGTATTTTGTCCTGTGCAGTGAAACGCGGTTACACTTAAACAAATTACTGTTAAGAATTTAATTTTCATCGGTTTACATCGAAAAATTCTTTTTCATCATTTGTGTTTTTATAACGATGCCTAGTCGTTGACACTTTGAATATCTGGGACAAATTTAAAATTCAATCTTCAAAAAAACATCCTAACTTCCCTTTTGGAAACTACTTTCCTCTATGAAACTGAGCTTAAATTTTTCTACATTTGTAACCATTAATTTATCATCAGACAATGAAAAAAGAACCTGAGTTTAATAACAATAGAGTTTGTGAAAAAAGAATTTTAGCCATAAAAGACACCATGGAAATCCTTTCTGGCAAATGGAAATTTCATATTCTGGGTACTTTAATGTTGGGAGACAAACTACGCTTTATGGATTTAGTCAGAGAAGTTGACGGAATTGGTTCGAAAATGCTTTCCAAAGAACTTCAGGATCTGGAAATGAATCATTTAATTGTTCGTACTGTTCTTAATACAAAACCTGTCACTGTTGAATATCAAATTACAGAACACGGCAAAACATTGAGTTCGGTCATTGATGAAATTGCAAAATGGGGAATCGATTACAGAGAAAAATTCCATAAAAAAACTGAGCAGATTGATTTTCCGGATTAAATTTTCCAACCACTATTTTCATTATTAATATATCTAAATTCAACTTAAAATATTTCATTATTTATTTCACAAACTAATGCAAAAATCAAATCAATTAATTAAAAAATAGCATTTTTCAGCATTACTCTAGCTGCTAATTTTGTATTCATATAGCCGATCAAAATTCCGCAAACATCTTCGTGCTGAAAATAACGATTGGTTGATTTACAAATGGAAAGTATCAAAATGGAAATTATTGTAACAAAAATTACGGAAAACGAACTTTTGCAACTTCAGAAAATTGGCAGAAAAACCTTCTCCGAAACCTTCTCCGAAAATAATACGGAAGAAAGTATGACGCAATATTTAGAAAAAAGTTTTTCAGAGGAGAAACTTACCGAAGAACTGAACGATAAAAATTCCGGGTTCTATTTTGCAAAACTGGGTGATGAAGTTATCGGATATTTAAAACTCAATACAGGTTCTTCTCAAACAGAAATTAAAGGAGAAAATGCTTTGGAAATCGAAAGGATTTATGTTTCTAAAGATTTTCACGGGAAAAAAGTCGGACAGATTCTTTACAATAAAGCGATTGAAGTTGCGAAAGAGAAAAATGTAGACTACGTTTGGCTGGGTGTTTGGGAAAACAATCTGCGGGCAATTGGTTTTTACAAGAAAAACGGTTTTGTGGAATTTGACAAACATATTTTCAGACTTGGGAGTGAAGAACAAACCGATATTATGATGAAACTCAATTTGAAAAATTAAGTAGCTTTAGAAGTTGTTTAAATTTTAATTTTCTTTTCATTGGTTTCGTCGAATTTTGATTTCTGAATGGAAATTTTACAAAAATTATGAAATTAGCAATCCAAATTCAATTTGAGATTTTTTGACTTCACTTTGCTTCACTCAAAATGACAATTTTCAAAATTGAAATTAAATAGCTTAAACTAATTCCAAAATATTTTTAAGAATCGGGTTCGGATCGTCTTTTCTCCACTGAATATACAAATCAGTAACAAAAGGGATTGGTATAAAGCGTATTCCTGTATTTTGATGAAGATGATAAGAATGCGGCAGAATTGAAATACCCAATCCGTTTTTAATCAAAGAAATAATGGTTGAACCAAATTCGCAACGGATGTAAGAATCAAGCTTGATATGATAAGTATCAATAACTTTCTGTACCAATACATTATAACTGTTATAGTCGCCTGTTGTAAGAAGAAATTTCTGATCTTTTAAGGTGTCTTCAGAAATGTCAGATAATGTTTTGAACTGATGATTTTCAGGAACTACAAAACACAAATTTTCATAGCTTAATTTCTTTTCATCAATGGCTGAAGAAGTATTAATATCACGCGAAAAGGCCAGATCTATTCTGTAATTTTTAAGATAATCTTCCTGTGCTTCATTCGTCAATTGCACCAGTTCCAGATTGAGATTCGGAAATGCAGCAGAAATTTTTTTAACAAAATCCGGAAGAACCGAAGAGGAAATCGAATCGGGATGCGCAATCCTAATCGTTCCGGACTCGCCTAAATGGATTTGTCGGGCCAACTGATGGAAAGAATCAATCTGAGTAAGTTCTTCACTCCATTTATCCTGTAAAAATTTTCCGGCTGGCGTAAGTTTCACATTTCGTTTATCACGGTAAAACAATTGAATTCCCAATTCATTTTCAAGAGACTGGATTTGTCGGCTCAAAGCAGATTGTGTAATATTCATTTTCGCCGAAGTATTCCAGAAATGAAGTTCCTTTGCTAAAACCAGGAAATATTTGATCTGTTGGATATCCATTAATGCAAAATAATCATTAGTAAAGCAAATTTAATAAGTAAATCGAATTAAAACAATTCATCAAAAAAAACATAAAAAAGAGAAGCTGATTCTTGGAACTTGATGTCAGGAAATTCAGCACTATGTAAACAAAAATACTTATTGAAAAAATTGTGTCAATAAAATACTTAATTTGCCTCGGCTATATTTCTTTATAGTGTCATTTATTTTCAAAAGTTAAAGTTTTGTGAACTTAGAAAAATTAAATCGGCATAAATATTACGAAAGTCGCCATACACTAAAGTGTTTGAATTTTTATTTCAGGACTTTTTAGATACACCAACGTTTGATTCGACATTAATTAAAACTTCCTGTTCTTTTCTCAGCCAGCCAAGAACTCTGCTATTCTTGATTTCCCACTTCCCGTTATTGAAAATTAAAGGAAATGTTTCTCTTGACGGACTAAATGGTCCGGGATTTTGCTGAATAATCTCAATAGTATTCTTCGATACTTTTGAAATGATGGCAACATGACCAAAACGATTCAGAATACTCGCACTGAAGATAATTAAATCTCCCTCTGCAGGTTTCGAGCTGCTTTTATTGTGAAACTGCAACAATCCACGTTTCTCATTTTTCTCTCCGTCTTTCAATTTCTTATCAAAAAAATCTTTCGCATTCCCGTAGCTGTCGGGCATTTTATGATGGAAATATTCATAATAATATCGCTTCACAAATTCTACACATTGGTATTTGAGCCCAAGATTATAACCATCTTCAGTTTGATTTCTTTCCTCAACGTGATTAACGCCTCCGTTGTAATAAACGACAACTCCATTGAGGCTATCCAGCTTCTGTCCGACTGCAAAATCGGGATTGATATTGAATTTTTTGGCAAAAACTACAACAATCAGAAAAGTTAGGATTGCAATTACTATTTTCTTCATGATCAGTTTCTTTTAATGTCCAGAATTTCAAAATAATCTTCATCAACCATATCCTGCAAATCATAAATTTTCTTAGGCTTAATGCTGCTCCATACTGTTTTTTTCTTATCCGGATGATCATCAGACATACTTTCGCCGGTAGTTTCACTTTTTTTCTTCGTCGAAAAATTGATGCTTGTAGAAGATTTTTCGCCGGTTGCACGGTGAAATTCTGAATGATCGAAACCAATAAGTTCAAAACGGCTGTTTTGAAAACGAAAAATGTAATCAACATTATTAACATACCATGAGCCGCAGCTAAACCAATAGTTAAAAGAGATTTTCAGCAAACCTTTTTCTACAAAAATCCCACCAGTTTCAAGCAAAGGATCTTCGAGACAAGGACTTTCTTCACTGTTTTCAGTGGGGATAAAATTACTGTTGTTTTTAGCAGCAAGAGTGTAGCCCTGATTTTTATTTTTAAAGAAAACCAAAATAATTCGGGGATTAAGATTTAATTTGTCTGAACCTAAATTTATATTTATTTTAACGTTCCTGGGGTCTGTATCTTCGATAATAACCACATGATCATCAAGCCCGTCTTTGTTCAGATCACCCTGAACATGATTAATCACTTTCCAGCCTTTGGGAATAAAATCTTCGATGAGTTTGGCCTGTTGAGGGAAATTTTGTGAAAAAATATTTGTGGAAAAGATCAGGAAAAGAATAAATAAAAGTATTCTTTTCAAGTATGAAAAATCTATGTTTATTATTGGTGAATAGTTATTATTAATCATCATATTTTTATTTCATCATTAATAATTTTAAAACTAAAGATAAAAAACTAAGATAACAAATTTAGACTTTGAAAACATATAATCAGATTATTAATTTAATGCGATAGATTGTTGCCATTAAGATCTTAATTAATAATTAAAAAGCGGCTGTTTCAGAGTTGAAACAGCCGCTTTTGGAGTAAAAGATTTTAGTAAATCTAATTCAATCTCCCTCCCAAAGCTTTAAACAGCAACACATTATT
This sequence comes from Chryseobacterium sp. RLHN22, assembly GCF_051011795.1. Classification (NCBI taxonomy): domain Bacteria; kingdom Pseudomonadati; phylum Bacteroidota; class Flavobacteriia; order Flavobacteriales; family Weeksellaceae; genus Chryseobacterium; species Chryseobacterium sp. RLHN22. The sequence continues at coordinate 54,474 of NZ_JBPCHW010000021.1, read as the reverse complement.
CCTTGTATTCTCGTGCTGAAATTTAAGCAAATCCAATTCAGCCTGAAGCTTGCTTTTTTGGGCATTAATCAACTCAAAATAATTAGCATAACCCGTGATGTACAAATCATTGGAAACCTCGATTCCTTTGTCGAGAAATTTCACTTCTTCTTCTTTTAAATCTAAAACCCGGTGAAATATTTTGGTCTGTTTTAAAATAGACTGAAGTTCATTAAAAGCCGTTGTTACACTTTTCTGATAATTTAAAAATGCAATTTCCTGTTCGCTGTTAGCAATATTAAACTCATATTTCAACTGTCCTTTATTGAAAACAGGAACCATCAATCCGCCTAGAAGCTGACCTGCCAAAGAAGCAGGTTTGAAAATCGTTTCGACTGAAAAAGAATTCAATCCGAAGGTTGCGCCCAAATCAATTTTTGGATAAAATGCCGCTCTCGCTGCTTTTGCATTGGCGTGTGAAGCTTGTAAAGAATAGAAATTGGAAACCACATCCGGTCGCGAGTGAATAACCGCATCAACATTGATGTTTTTATTTAACATTTCAAAGTTGGTTGGCAAAAGTGTCGGACTCCTGTCGATTTCCCCGCCGTAAACTCCTGTCAATGTGGCGATGGCTTGTTTTACTGTAACGATTTCAACTTTAATATGTTCAATTTCTGCTAACCAGTTATTATTCTGAGCCTTAAACTGCTGAACGGCAAGCTCGGTAACTTTCCCGACTTCACGTTGCGCTTTAATGATTTCAAAAGCTCGTTTCTGCAAATTGTAGTTATCCTGATAAATTTTCAGACGTTTGTCTAAAGCAATCAAATCATAATACAGATTGGCGATATCGGTAAACAAATCGATTTGAAGCAATTTCAAACCTTCTTCCGAAGCCAGAAATTTATTCTGAGCAGAAAGTTTTTTATTTTTCAGTTTTCCCCACGCATCGATTTCCCAACTGCTTCTTGCACCCATCCAGTAATTTGGTGTGAACGTTGTGTTGATTTTCTGTTGCTCGGTTATATTTTGAGAAAGATTGGTATCATAATTCCCTACTCCTTCCATCGTATATTTTCCGTAACGGTCACCTGAAACAATCGCTCCTACATCCAGAGACGGAAGCAGTTCTGTTTTTGAACGTTTCAGAAAACTGTTTGCCATTTCGACTCTTTGCTGAGCAATTTTAAAATCCGGATTGGCCTGTTTTACCTGTTCGAAAAGTTTCAGAAGATTCTGATCTGTGAAATAGGTACTCAAATCAATTCCGGTAAAATCTCCGCTGTTCGGAATGGCTTCTGAAGTTTGTAATTCAGGCGTTTCTTTTACTTCTTTTATCGCAGTTACTTTTGGGACGGCACAAGATGTTAATGTCAATGCTGCTGCGCTCCAGACTACGAGTTTCAATTTATTTCTTTTCATTCTTCTTTCTGTTTTCAAGGGTTGCGAAAAAAATGTATAATCCCGGAATAATAATCAGTCCGAAAACGGTTCCGATGAACATTCCACCTGCGGCTGCGGTTCCGATAGAACGGTTTCCGATGGCTCCTGCTCCGGAAGCTATACAAAGCGGAATCAATCCTGCAATAAATGCAAATGAGGTCATCAGAATCGGACGGAGACGTTGTTTTGCCCCTTCAATCGCTGCGGGAATAATATCATTTCCTTCTTTATGACTGGCGACGGCAAATTCTACAATCAGGATGGCATTTTTAGCCAATAATCCAATCAACATTACCAAGGCAACCTGTGCGTAAATATTATTGTCTAATCCACAAACCAGCAAAGCGATGTAAGAACCAAAAATTCCGGTGGGTAAACTCAGTAAAACCGGCATTGGTAAAAGGAAACTTTCATATTGAGCCGCTAATAAAAGATAGACGAAAACCAAACAGACAATGAAAATATAGATCGTCTGATTTCCAGACAAAATTTCTTCTCGTGTCATTCCCGACCATTCGATTTCAAAACCTTTAGGAAGGTTTTCTTCGGCAATTTTTTCGACGGCTGCAATCGCATCTCCGGAACTGTAGCCTTCAGAAGCTTCACCGTTAATCATCGCTGACATATACATATTGTAACGGGTTAAAACTTCCGGTCCATAAACCCTTTCAATCGTGATGAAAGTGGAAAAAGGAACCATTTCACCTTTGTCGTTTTTCAGATATAAATTCAGAATACTTTCAGGCGTTTCACGATATTCCGGACTTGCCTGAACCATCACTTTATACATCTGTCTGAATCGGATAAAATTGGTTGCGTAATAAGAACCCAACATCGTCTGCAACGTCGACATCGCATTATCCACCGAAATTCCCTTTTTTGACGCCATATCATAATCAATATTGATCATATACTGCGGGAAAGTGGCATCAAAACTTGTAAAACTGTTTTTCAGTTCGGGCGTTTCATTTAGTTTTTTGACAAAATCTTTCGTGACTTTATCCATATTTTCGATACTTCCGCCCGTTCTGTCGAGAAGACGAAGTTCAAAACCACTTGTATTACCAAATCCGGGAACGGTCGGTGGTGCAAAAGCTTCAATTTCGGCATCGGAAATTCCTTTTGTTTTTTCGGTTAATTCCTTAATGAAATCTTCGATGGATTTATCTCTTTCGCTCCAGTCTTTCAGGTTAATCATCGCCATTCCGTAGGACGAACCGGCAATTTCCGTTACAACGCTGTATCCTGCCAAAGTCGTTACGTTTTCTACGCCATCGATTTTTTTGGCAATCGCTGTAATTTCATCTAAAACTTTTTCCGTTCTTTCAACCGTTGCACCTTGTGGAGTTGTAACGCTAACATATGCCATTCCCTGATCTTCCATCGGGATAAATCCTGAAGCTAAAAATTTGGTCGTTCCCCAGGTCAATACAATGAATACTGTCAATAATCCAAATGTGACGATAGTTCGGGTGGCAAATTTTGATAAAACTTTTACATATCCGTTGGTTACTTTTTCAAGGAAAATATTAAACTTATTTAAGAATTTATCAATAATTCCTTTCTTTTTATCGTGATTGTGAGGTTTTAAAATTAAAGCACATAAAGCTGGAGTCAACGTCAATGCATTGATTCCTGAAATCACAATACTTATTGCCAACGTTAATGAAAACTGTCGGTAAAAAACTCCGACCGGACCGTCCAGAAATGCTACAGGAAGAAACACTGCCGACATTACCAACGTAATCGCCACAACAGCTCCTGCAATTTCTTTTGTTGCAATCACTGTCGCTTCATAAGGTGCATAACCTTCTTCCATTTTAACGTGAACTGCCTCGACGACGACAATTGCATTATCGACGACAATACCGATGGCTAAAACCAAGGCAAAAAGCGTTAATAAATTCACGGAGAAATCCAGCATATCCATAAACGCAAATGTTCCGACCAATGCGACGGGAACCGCCAAAACAGGAATCAGTGTAGAACGCCAATCCTGAAGGAAAAGGAAAACCACAATCGCCACAAGAATAAACGCTTCAACCAAAGTTTTTAAAACAGCACTTATCGAAGCATCCAAGAATCTCGAAACGTCGTAAGCCATATTGTAATCCATTCCGGGAGGGAAAGAATTCACTTTCAGCTCAGCCATTTTATCTTTCACATTCTGAATAACTTCCGAAGCGTTTGAACCCGGTCGCTGTTTCATCATAATCGATGCGGAAGGTCTGCCATCGGTTTTAGAAACCATTCCATAAGTCATTGCACCAAATTCCACTTTGGCAATATCTTTCAGCTTTAAAATTGTTCCTTCTTCATCGGCTCTGATTGGAATTTCTTCGTATTGTTTAGGTTCAAAAAATTTACCTTTATACTTAACAACATATTGTAACTGACCTGCTTTTTTACCGGAAGATTCACCGACTTTCCCCGGAGCGGCGGAAATATTCTGTTTCTGAAGAGAATTCACTACTTCGTCTGCTGAAATATTGTACACCGCCATTTTCTGAGGATCGAGCCAGACACGCATCGAATATTCTTTCTGACCCATAATTTCAGCACGGCCTACTCCATCCAGACGTTTCAGTTCCTGAAGAACATTGATGTCTGTAAAATTGTAAATAAACTGTTCATCCTGACTCGGGTCTGTACTTGTGATGTTGAGATACATCAACATACTGTTCACCTCCTTTTCCGTGGTAACTCCCGCTCTGATTACTTCTTCGGGCAACTCATCGAGAATAGTAGTTACTCTGTTCTGGACATTCACGGCCGCTAAATCTGGATCTGTACCAACTTCAAAAAACACCTGAATCAATGTCAATCCGTCATTGGAAGTCACTGTCGACATATACGTCATTCCCGGAACACCATTAATTGCCCGTTCCAAAGGCAAAGCCACTGCATCTGCAGAAACTTCGGCATTAGCTCCTGTATATTTTGCCGTCACCGTTACGGAAGGCGGAACAATGTCGGGGAATTGGGTAATCGGCATCTTTGTCAACGCCATAATTCCTACCAAAACAAAGACAATGGAAATCACCAACGAAAGAACCTTTCGTTTTATAAACATCTCTACCATAATTGATTATTTAAGAATTAAAGCCTGTTCTTGATTTTGATTTCATCTCCGTCTTTGAGCGACTGAGTGCCTTCATAAATAATCAAATCTCCTTTTTTGAGACCCCTTTCCACGAGGTAAGAATCCTTTAAAGCCGTTCCGACCTCAATGTTGGTCATCTTCACTTTATTGTTTCTATCTACCTTGAAAATGTAGGTTTTGTCCTGAATCGAGAATGTTGCTTTCTGAGGAATCAGAACTGCATTATTTTGAACTTCAGAAATGGTTAATTTTCCGGAGGTTCCGTGTTTGATTAAACGATTAGGATTGGGAAATAAAACTTTATAGCGGATGGAACCTGTTGCTCTGTCGATTTCACTTTCTGCGGATTTTAAAGCACCGTTGAACTGATACGCCATTCCGTTGGGAAGAGTCAGTTCAATTTTCTGATGTTTTCCTAATTTGTCATTCGCTAACAATTCGAAATATTGGTTTTCAGGAATTGAAAAATAGGCAAAAACCTCATCAAGCTGAGACAACGTTGTGAGTAAAGTTCCGTTGGTTACCAGACTTCCGTCTTTGTGAGGAATAATATCAATTACGCCATCAAAAGGTGCCGTAACCGTTGTAAAACTGATTTTCTGCAACACCGTTTTTTTCTCGGCATCTGCGAAAGCGTGTTTTGCTTTGGCTGAGGATAATTTAGCTTTAACCAATTCCAGCTCGTTATTGGCAACGAATTTTTTAGCGTGAAGACTTTCAATCTGCTTTAATTCAACTTCGGCAATACGCATATCTGCCTGAGTCTGTTTGATGGTCGCATTCGCTTTGAGAAGCTCCATCTGTAATTCGGCATCATTGATTTTGAATAAAGCCTGACCTCTTTTCACAAACTGACCTTCATTCACATAAATATGATCGACAATTCCATCGATTCTTGAACGGATTTCGACATTTCTTTTAGCCTGAATATCCGTTACAAACTGATTGCTGACTAATGTATCTTTTTGCTTAACCTCAAAAACGGGTACTTCTTTGTTATCTTTATTTTTATTCTGGGCATTTTTACCACAAGAAACTACGCATACGAATGCAACAAGGCACTGTATGAAACTTTTTGTATTCATTATAGAATTTTTATTACTAAAACTTGACGAAAAATAATTTGGATTTTAGGTCTTGATGTTTTAGAATAACTGGAGAAGATGAAGGTATGATTTTATCGCACAGAAGAGTGCTTTAGGGATAATACGGCTGTTAATTTTTACCGTCTCAACAAATGTGTGAGTATATTTTTCTGAAAAATAAGGAGTTGCGGTATTTGTATAATACTGAGAACTGTTTTTAGAACCGTAATGAACAGCTTTAAGATTAAAATATTTTTTGCCTTTTACTTTGAGATTGTCCTCATCTTTCATCTTTGCAAAACAGACCGTTTGCAGACTCGATTGCGCCCATCTCCAATTGCAAATGGAAAAGGTAAGAAGGAAACACAAAAAAACCGATAATCTGGAAGCGAACATATTTTGTAAACAATTTATGTCTTACAAGAAACTGATTTACAAATATAAGGTGATATTATCGCAATTCCTTATTTGATAATGTTAAAAAATATTAAACTATGCCAAAGTTTAAATACCCTTAAAATTTTAATTAAAATTTAATTTTTTAATCCCAAACTTTCAAGTTATAAGCAGCCTGCCAAAACTGAAACTCGATTCTGGAAGCTATAATGAAAGCTTCCTTCATACGGTTTCTTATTTCCGGAGTTGTATTTTCAGCGGCTTTATTGCAGATTTCGATAGCGGTTTTGACGGCAATGGAAAAATCTTCTCCTCCATACGTATCAATCCAGCTTTGATAAAGGTTTTCTGATGTTTGTTTAAGGTTTAAAATATAATCTCCGACTTCCTTATAAATCCAGAAACAAGGTAACGTTGCTGCCATCGCCACTTCCACAGGTTCAAAGGCCGCAGTACTTCTCAAAAAGTGAATGTAATGATGGCAAACAGGTTCTAAAATTCCTTTGTCTGAAATTTCAAATTCTTTAAAATAAGATTCGTGTAAAGCGTTTTCCACAACAATTGCATTCTCGGCAAATCTCATATACGCCAAAGCATCTTCAATCTGATGAGCCTTGCTGCCAATTAAAGCTAAAGTTCTTCCAAAATGTTCTAGATACAAAGAATCCTGAGCAATATAAAACTGGAATTTTTCTTTGTCTAAACTTCCATTCGATAATTCTTGAATAAAAGGCATTTCAATGATGTCTTTGTAAATATTTTCGATTGATTTCCATACGTTTTCAGACCAATTCATTTTTGATAAGTTTTTGAGGGTTAAAAAAGTGATTCAAAGGACCATTTCCTTTTCCGGTTTGTACATCACAGCCGTTATAAATGGCTTCGGAAACATAATTTTGAGCTAATTCAACAGCTCTTTCAATGCTCTTTCCCTGTGCGATAAATGAAGCGATTGCAGACGAAAGTGTACAACCTGAACCGTGTGTATTATTGGTTTTCGTCTTTACAGATTCAAAAGTTTTGTAATGTCCATGACTTTCATAAAGAAGAGAAGTAATCATTTCTGTTTCCAGATGACCGCCTTTTAACAGAATATTTTTACAGCCTAATTCTTTAATGCCTTCTCCTGCGACTTTCATATCATCCAAAGTTTTCACATCCATCTTTGCTAAAATTGCTGCTTCATCCATATTCGGAGTGATGATATCGGAAATTGGGAACAGTTTTTCGATAATAGTTTCGATTGTTTTTTCTTCAATTAACCGATGTCCGCTCGTTGCAACCATTACTGGGTCAAATACAATCGGTACTTTTTTGTATTTGGCTAAAGTTTTTACAATCGTTTCAACCAATTCTGGCGTGTGAACCATTCCGATTTTAATCGCATCAGGAAAAATATCATCTAAAATCGATTCAATTTGTTCCGAAACTGCTTCAACAGGAATTGAGAAAATATTTCTTACACCTTGAGTATTCTGAACCGGTAAGGCAGTCAAAACCGATGTTGCATAACAGCCTAAAGCTGAAATTGTTTTTATATCAGCCTGAACTCCAGCTCCGCCGCTTCCGTCAAAACCGGCAATCGTGAGAACAGATGGATATTTGTATTTTTTCATTTTAGAATTCCGTTTTTTAAATTAAAAGCAGCCTTTTGAGGATTTTGGGCATTGCAGATTTCTGAAACTACGGCGATACAATCGGCTCCTGCATTCATCACAGTTTTAGCATTTTTTAAATGAATATTTCCGATGGCAACCAACGGTTTTTCCGTAAGTTTTCTGATTTTCATTAAACCTTCCAATCCCCATTCTGTAACCGTATCAGTTTTTGTATCTGTTCTGAAAACCGGACTGATTCCCAAATAATCTGAAACCATCGTTTCCTGATTTCCAAGTTGTTCCAGATATTCAATGGAATAGCCAATCATTTTATTTTGAAAAGAATTTTCTCTTAAAACAGTTGGCTGCGTATCATTATTTCCAACGTGAATTCCAAAAGAATCGATTTCTTTGGCTACAAAAGCATTATCATTAATGATTAAAGGAATTCCATACTTGTCAGTAATTTCTTTGAGACGAAAAGCTTTGTCAAGAAAATCTTGGTCAGTAGATTTTTTCTCACGTAATTGGATGATGTCTACTCCACCTAAAATTGATTGTTCGGCAACTTCAAGAAAATTTCGTCCTTTACAGTCCGCTTCGGAAATCACGAGATATAACTGATAAGGAAATGATTTTACAATATTCATTTTTTAGAAACTTTTATATTCTCAAAAAACTCCTGCTCAGAAATATTGTAAAGCTTATCCAAAATATTCATCTGAAGACTTCCCGGACCGTTTGAAATCTTTTCTGACAATTCTCCGGCAATTCCTAAAAGTGACATTGCGGCTATTGTAGATTCTGTTTTATTATCAGAAATCCCGGCAAAAGCTCCCACAATAGCCGAAGCAGAACAACCCAAACCTGTGACTTTCGTCATTAACGGATGTCCGTTTTCAACAAAATAAGTTTCTTTCTCATCGATAATAATATCCGTTGCTCCCGAAATACAAACTACAGACTGATAATTTTCAGCAAGATATTTTGCAGCATTAATTGCTTCATTACTTTCTGCTGTACTGTCAACTCCTTTTGTGACAGTTTTATTGGCTTTGGCTAAAGCAATAATTTCAGATGCATTTCCTCTGATAACGGTTGGTTTGAATCGTAAAAGCTTAGCCAAAATTTCATCTCTGAAAGAAGTTGCGCCAGCTCCGACCGGATCTAAAATCCATGTCTTTTTTGTAAGATAAGCTTCTTCTGCTGCAATAATCATCGCTTCAGACCAATATTCATCAAGAGTTCCGATATTGATAACGATAGCATTTGAAATGGTTACCATTTCTTTGATTTCAGATTTTGCGTGAGCCATAATCGGTGAAGCTCCGACTGCCAAAATTGCGTTGGCGGTATTATTCATGACCACGAAATTGGTGATATTATGAACAAGCGGCGATTGATTTTTTACGGATTGAATGTAATCCCAAAGATTGTTTTCCATTGACATTTATTTTGATAAGCTTTAGGAAAACAAAACAGAATAAAGAAAGAAAAACATCAAAGACTGATGCTTTCTTGCTTTTCCCTACGTCGGTGTGAGCCGTATCAGGTTCAAAGGGACTCTCTCAATTCTTTTCAGAATACCCCTAAAGCTTGAAACAAATATACAAAATGTTTAGAATTAAACAGTAATTTAATATTTTCGATTAAACCTTTTTATTTAGATATTAAGTAAATGATTAACATCTGACAAACTCTTTTAATAAAAGTAATTTTGTATGTTAGCAATTGAAAATACGATCCGTAAATCTCAACTTAGAGATATTTATCTTAATCAAATCTCAAAAAAATGACTGAGGAACAAAAAATTAAAGTAAGAGAAGCCAACAATCAGATTTTAGAAAGTAAAAACTACAGATTCAATTCCTGGCTTCCCATTTTGGAAGATCCTAATATACGAAATTTACAAGAAATAAAAGGAAGAATGTATGTAATGAATGCCATGATTAATATTTCATTTGAAGCTCCTCTAAGCTATATCAGAAAATGGATTGAAAAACACAATCTGACTTCACATCTTTCTAATTGGGAAAATGAAATTCTCATCAAAGACAATGATGAACTAACCGATTACGAACTAAATTCTCTGAGATGGTACCTTGAAAGTCTTTGGGCTTTGATGTGGGCTGTAAAAATGATTCCTGATCTTGATGAAACGCAATGGTGTGGTGAAAATATGGCAATGATGCTACCCAATCTTGAGCAGGAAGAAAGCAATGAGAAAATTGAAAAAATATCTGAACTGAAAACAGATGATGAAATTTACAATATGCTTGATCTTTATTACCGTTTTCACTGGTACTGTGTAGATGAGAGAATAAAAGGTGTGGAAGCAAAAATCAATGAAGGTCTTATCTATGAAAGAAGAAAAGCTTTGGAATGGCTGATGAACAAAGATTCTGACTGGGACAATATTGAAATGGGAACGTAAAGAATATTTAACATTCACTAAACAATAAATCTACCACAGCTCCGTTGTTTAGGCAATTACAGGCTTTTATTTCTCATGTTTTTGATTAAAATCATTTCAATTATTTATGTGAAATAAGAATCTGTATTACTACAAAAAAATAAACTAAAAAAAATTGATACACAAAACATCCTTAAAAGCCGCAACAACTATCGCTGCGGTCTGTTTCAGCGCAGTCGTTTTTGCACAGCAGAAATATTCGGTAAGTGGTACAGTAAAAGATCAGAAAAACGGTGAATTGCTCATCGGTGTTTCTGTAAAAGTTGCCGAAGACCCTTCCATTTCTGTTGTCGCCAACGAATACGGATTTTACTCACTTTCACTTCCGAAAGGCTCTTATACTTTGATTGTTTCAAATCCCGGGTTTAAAGATTTTCAGCAGATTGTGAATGTTGAGGATGATGTGAAGCTTAATTTACAGCTCAATCAGGAAGGAAGTGATGAAAGAGTAAAACAAATAGATGAAGTCGTCATTTCCGCAGTGAAAAAAGACAAAAATCTTTCATCGGCACAAATGGGAACGGAAACCTTAAGCATTAAACAGATTGACAAACTTCCTGTTTTGTTTGGTGAAAAAGACGTGATGAAAACCATTCAGCTTTTACCGGGAATTAAAAGCAACGGAGAAGGAAGCAGCGGTTTTTCCGTGAGAGGTGGTGCGACCGATCAGAATTTGATTTTATTGGATGAAGCAGCAGTTTACAATGCATCGCATTTACTTGGATTCTTCAGTACCTTCAACAGTGATGCTTTGAAAGATGTGAGTATCATCAAAGGAAACAGTCCTGCTCAATACGGCGGCCGACTTTCATCTGTTCTGGATGTCAAAATGAAAGACGGAAATAACAAAGATTACAACGTCAACGGAGGAATTGGTTTAATCAGCAGCAGATTGAGCGTGGAAGGGCCAATTCAGAAAGAAAAATCGTCATTCATTGTTTCCGGAAGAAGAACGTACGCTGATTTATTTTTAAAAGCTACCGATGATTTTAAAGACAGCAAACTGTATTTTTATGATTTAAACTTAAAAGCCAATTATCAGATTAATGACAACAATCGTTTGTATTTGTCGGGATATTTTGGAAGAGATGTTTTAGGTTTGGGTGATACTTTCTCGACAGATTGGGGAAATACCACGGCAACTTTGCGCTGGAACAGTATTATCAACAGTAAATTATTTTCAAATACTTCATTTATCTACAGCAACTACAATTATAATGTAAGTTTAAGCAGCAACAACAATACTTTCGGACTGGATTCGGAGATTGAAGACTGGAATTTGAAGCAGGATTTCTCTTGGTTTGCTGGAAATAAGCATAATGTAAAATTTGGTTTTCAGTCGATTTATCATACGATTACTCCAAGCAGTGCTTCCGGAACGAGTGTAAGCAGCTTTCCGAGAAACCCGAGATATTCTTGGGAAAATGCAATTTATATTAATGATGATTTCAAAGCAACAGAAAAGCTGACCATCAATTACGGGGCAAGACTTTCAATGTTCAGTGTTTTGGGTGGCGATACTTTTAATACTTACGAAAACGGAATTTTAACAGATTCAGAATATTTAGAAAAAGGAAAATTTGGTAAAACCTACGTAAATCTTGAACCGAGAATTACTGCGAATTACAGAATTAACGAAGTAAGCAGTGTGAAAGGTGGTTATTCCCGAAATACACAGAATTTACACCTTTTGAGCAACAGCGGAAGCGGAAATCCGACCGATCAGTGGATTGGAAGCAGCTACACGGTAAAACCTGAAATTGCAGACCAAATCAGTGCAGGTTACAGCCGAAATTTCAACAACAATAATTATGAATTGAATGCTGAGATTTATTACAAATCGATGCAGAATCAGATTGATTATAAAAACGGTGCGCAAATCAGTTTTGATACGGCAGCAGACGTAGAAAGCGAATTGTTGTTCGGAAAAGGAAGAGCTTACGGTTTGGAATTAATTGCCAAAAAGAAAAGCGGAAAGCTCAGCGGCTGGATTTCTTATACTTTATCTAAAACCGAGAGGAAAATCGAAGGAATCAACGACAATCAATGGTATAATGCGAGACAGGATAAAACGCACGATCTTTCTGTTGTCGCAACTTATCAGTTAAATCCAAAGTGGTCTTTTTCCGGATTATTCCTTTACAGCACAGGAAATGCAGTAACTTTCCCAACCGGGAAATATGAACTGAACGGACAAACAGTTTTCCAGTACAGCAACAGAAACGCAGACAGAATGCCTGCTTATCACCGAATGGATCTGAGTGCAACCTATGAACCGGTTTCTACTAAACGTTGGAAAGGCTCCTGGTCATTCGGAATTTACAATGTATATGGCAGACAAAATGCGTACACCATTAATTTTGAAGACAATCCAGACAAGCCGGGAACGACGAGAGCAATGCAGACTTCGTTATTCCGCTGGGTTCCGAACATTACGTATAACTTCAAATTTTAATTTAGCTATGAAAAATATATTTTTAATTATACTTTCATTATTTCTGGTCACATCTTGCGAAAAAGAAATCGATCTCGATCTGGAAGATCAAAGCGGGAATATTGTGATTGAAGGAAATATTACAGATGAAGCCGGACCATACTTTGTGAGAATTACAAAATCTGTTGCATTTACTCAGGCGAATCAATATCCAGCAATAGAAAATGCACAGGTTGTTTTAAGCGACAATACCGGACAAACCGAAACTTTACAATACATTGGAAACGGAAGATACCAAACCTCAACTTTTGTTGGACAATCCGGAAGAACATACACGTTAAAAATTCAGGCAGAAGGAAAAGAATACACTTCAACAAGTACAATGCCTGAAGCGGTAACTTTTGATGGTCTTGACCAGGATTCTTTTATGGTTGGAGGTGAAACAAGTTATACACTTTTACCCATTTATACAGATCCACAAGCCTTAGGAAACCGTTATCTATTTATCTATACAGTAAATAACAATCCTAAAAAGTTTTTCTCTGAGTTTTCTGATAACATTAATAACGGAATGATAAATCAAAGACCTCTGTTATTGCCTAATGATGACGGAGATAATCCTGATGATATAAAAGTAGTTGTAGGAGATACTATTCATGTTGAAATGCAGTGTATTGATCAGAATGTTTATACTTTTTACTCAGCACTGCTCCAGCTTTCGGATGGTGGTCCCGGAGGTGGCATTACTCCTACTAATCCGCCAAGTAATATCAGTAATGGTGCATTGGGATATTTCTCTGCGCACACGGTGAGAAAAAAGAGTGTTGTCATTCAGCAACAATAGAAAATATAAACTTTATAGGCTGCTTTGAGAAATCAGAGCAGTTTTTTTTATTACTGATTTTAAGATCTTTAAGCCAATTAAAAATATTATTAACAGAATTTAACACAAAAACAATGTAACAAATATTCCCGTAATGGTGTCTTATGAATACAATTATAAACTTTTAATGAAAAAACTATTAACACCAATTGCTTTACTTGTAGGAACTCTGGCTTTTGCACAATTGAAAAAAGATACTGTAGAAGCTAAAGAAGAGAAGATTGAAGCTGTGACCATGACCTACAAAAAACCAACTGTAGAAGCTAAAGTCGACAGAACGGTATTTAATGTAGCCAACAGTTCCATTGTAGCAGGAAATACAACATGGGATGTTTTACGAATGACGCCTTTGGTAAGTATTGATAATAACGATGCACTAAAAGCTGAAGGAGAATCTGTAACTGTATATATTAACGACAGAAAATCTATTTTTACAGGTAAAGAACTGAAACAATATCTGCAGACAATTCCTGCAGATAATCTGATGAAAATTGAAGTTATCACAAGCCCATCTTCAAGATATGAAGCAACAGGACCTGTCATCAATATTGTTCTTAAAAAACGCGATGATGAAGGGATGAAAGGAAGCGTTACGCTTAATAACAGGCAAAATACTCAGAACTCACAATACACAAATCTTAATCTTAATTACCATAAGAAAAAATTTACCCAGACCTTTGTAGGAAGCTACAGCGATAATACCTGGATACAAAGCAACTCTTTTTTATACAACATCTACCAAGATAATATTATAACGGAAGGCTCTACAAACAATGTCTGGAAAGGTAAAAACCCATCCATCTCATCTACTTCAGAGTATGAGATTAATGATAAAAATACAATCGGTGTAATTCTTGAACTTTACCGTGGAAAATCTAACAATTTTTCGGATTCTGAATCTTCTCAGACTAAAAATGGAGAATTTGATTTTCTGAGAAACCAGACACAAAGTTCTTCTTCTATAAACAGAACTTTAGGAACAAATATTTTTTATAAGTATTACGACAAAGAAAAAAACAGAATTTTCGATTTAAATGTAGGAACAAACTACAACGGAGAATCAGAGAACAACTATTTTCTGAGAAATACTACAACAATTGCCGGCACGGATGCTCAGGCACTTGGCGTACTTTCCGACACCGAAATGCGCAATTATTACATTAAGGTTGATTACACACAGCCATTCGGAAAATCCGGGGGGAATTTTGAAATTGGTGGGAAAATAGATTTCAATAACAATGTTATTCCTAATGAAATGTACGGTTCACTCGCCAATAATCTGAATACAAAAGATGTATTTCATTATGAAGATATGATCGGTTCTGCATACGCCAATTATTCTAAAACCTTTTTCGAAAAATTAGAAACAAGAGTGGGTCTTCGTTATGAATATATCGACTATAAGCTAAGACAGGATGTCGCAGGAGATTCAAGAAGAGATTCTTACGGAAAGCTTTTACCTAGTATTTTGGTTAAATATTCTTTCTCCGATAAATATGATTTAAGTTTAACCTACAATAAAAACATATGGAGACCTTGGTATGCTGAATTTAATCCTTTCCTGCAGCCGACAAGTGACGGTTTTTACACCAGAGGAAGCATGGATCTTCTTCCCAACCCGAGCGACCGTTTATATATGAAATTCGGGTTCAAGAAGAAATATTTTCTTTCTGCAAGATATATGTACACCAATCAGGATTACTGGTCTACAGACGTAACGGAAGGAGATAAAATCATTACCCAACCTACCAATTTTATAGGAAAAGTACATAAGTATAATCTCTTTGCCAATACCAATCAGACCTTTCTGAAAAATAAACTGAATGTAAATCTGAGTTTCGGATGGAATTATATTGATAACAGCGACTTCAACCAACAAAATAATCTTAAATATGCATCAGATTACATCAGTTTCTGGTCTGGCTCTACCAACTTATCATACACCAATCTTTTCAATAAAAACATCAATCTGAGTGCTTGGGTAGAAGTTTCTAACCAAAACAACGGAAATTCCGTAGCCAACAGAACGAATATCTTCCACAACCTTTCGGCTACAAAAATTTTTCCTAAAACACAGATGGAATTCAGTTTACAGCTAATGAATATTTTTGGAAGACCTAATTTTGATTCTACAAGATTCAGTGAAACCAGCAGAAGAAGAAGCTCAACAAGATCTGACTGGCATGGGTTTGCACTTACCTTTGTAAAAAGATTTGGAAACCAGAAAGTGAAAGAAAATACCAAAACCGATGTTGAAAAAAACAATGGTGGTGAAAAGTAAACAGTAGTTTTTTTTATAATTGAAACGGATAGTGAGTAATGCATTGTCCGTTTTTTGTTTAGTAGTCACAAAAAACAAATATTTTTTTTAAAAATTCTATTTATGGCATAAAATTGATAGTATTTAGAACAAATAAAAAAACACCTTAAGATGGAAAGTTTTGAACAAAGTAAAGATTTAATTGAATACTATTTAGCTTTAAGCATCAAACAACAATTTAATATTGATCTGGATTTAAAGGACGAGTTTACCTTCACAGAAAATATTGTATCAAAAAAAATGATTATTGCTCCCACATTTTCTGATAGAATTTTAAAAGATTCTGAAATTAAAGACTTTCTTCATGCATTAATAAGTGACATTAATAATGAAGTTCAGCAGGATATTGTAAACAGATCTGATTCTGAACAACTAAGAAATATTGTATAAAAAATAATCCCTTTCGCTGTGAAAGGGATTGTAAATAAAATAGTATTCGAAATTCTTATTGAAGATATTTTGCTACTTTATCTTCAAGATCCTCAAGATTAAACGGCTTTGCTACGTAGTCGTCTGCCTGAGCTTCTTTAGCGAGAGCTACGATATCATTATTTGCTGTCACGTAGATCACCGGAATATTTTTAAAATCTCCATGGTTTTTCAAAAGCTGCGTTGCCTCTACTCCACCAATTTTGGGAATCCAGTTATCCATAAGGATAACATCCGGTTTAAAGCCCGAAACTTTTTCGATAATATCGTGAGACGTTTCTGAAATCTCGACCAGATACCCGTTTTCCTCAAAAATAATGGTTATTACTTCGAGAATCGCTTTATCATCATCGAAAATCAAAATTTTCTTCTTGCTCATAATCGTTTATTTAACTTTAATTTAGGTTTAATTTCATAATTGATTGATACTGTCAGCCAAATTTTCAGGTCTGACAATCCTGTCATAGTTTATTTCTTCAACGGCCTGTCTAGGCATAAAATTCACTTCCGCAGTTTCCGGATCCTGAATCCAGACCCTGCCTTCATTTTTTTTGATGTAATACAAGCCTTCCACACCATCAGCATTGGCTCCAGAGAGCAAAATCCCTACCAACTTTTTACCGAAGACTTCTGCTGCAGACCTGAATGTGACATCAATCGACGGTCTTGAATAATTCATCTTCTCTGAGCTGTCGAGAGACATTATTTTTTTATTTTCAAAAAGTAAATGATAATCAGCAGGAACAATGTATAATTTACCATTTTCTATTTCGCTTTTATCATCAATTTCTATTACTTCTGCTGCAATAAACTGCTGAAGCAAAGTCTGCAAAATATTAGCTGAATGCGCTTTTCTGTGCAAGACCAATACTATCGGAAACTGTAAGTTCTCGTTTAAATTTTTAATCATCTCCAGAATAACCTGCAGACTTCCTGCAGATCCTCCGATCACTACCATTTCTGTATTTGTGTCTTGAGTTTGCATCATTAAATATTAGTTATGATCTAATTTTTTCCAGATTCTCTGGTCATCTACCTGGTGAAAATTTTTATCTAATTTAGAAAATCTCAGCGTTTCTTTGGCTCCTAAGGCTAAAAATCCTAAATTTTCCAGACTGTTATCAAAAAGACGAAAAACTCTTTCCTGAAGCCCACGATCGAAATAGATAAGAACATTGCGGCAGATAATCAGCTGAAAACTGTTGAAAGAGCTGTCTGAAACCAGATTATGAGTAGATAAAATAAGCTTTTCCTGCAGACTTTTATCAAACTTGACACTATCATAATTTGCGGTGTAATAGTCTGAAAAATCTTTTTTCCCGCCCGATTGTATGTAATTTTCAGAATAAAGCTTCATTTGCTGAAGCGGAAAAACTCCTGCTCTTGCTGTTTCTAAGACCGACGGATTCAAATCTGTTCCGTATATCAAGGATTTATGATAAAGATTGGCTTCTTTAAGCAAAATCGCCATAGAATAAGCTTCTTCACCGGTAGAACAGCCCGCAACCCAAATTCTGATTAAAGGATATGTTCCTAGCTGTGGTAATATCTTTTCTCTTAAAGTTTTAAAAAACTGTGGATCTCGGAACATTTCTGTCACGTTCACAGTGATTTCTTCTATAAATCGCTTCAGATATTCAGGGTCATTCATCAATGTATAACGAAGCTCGGCAAAGCTTGTAAACCTGTCAATAAGACAAATACGGTTTACTCTTCGCTTAAATGAGGCACGGCTGTACTCCGAAAAATCGTAGCCGTACATTTCGTAAACATCTTTGATAAGATATTCTACTTCTTCGTCTTTTACAATACTTGGTTCCAGCATTTAGAGAGATTTTTCAATAGCATTAATCAGCTGATCCACATCAATGGGTTTTGATATATAATCCTGTGCTCCGGCATCTATACATTTCTGTCTATCTTCAGGCATTGCCTGTGCTGTTACGGCAATGACAGGAATTTTATTAATTGCCGGATCTTGTTTAATAATTTTTATCGCTTCATATCCGTCCATTTCGGGCATCATCATATCCATCAATACAATGTCGATAAAATTGTCTTGTTTCAAAATTTCAATGGCTTCCTGAGCCATTGTACAGCTTTCGATCTGATAACCGCGCGATTTTAAGGTCAGTTTCAGCGCAAATATATTCCGTGGATCATCATCCACAATTAAGATTTTCTTATTCATCAGAATTCTACTGTTTAACTTTCGTATAACCAAACTCTTAACAACGACAACAACTGATCGATGTCCACAGGCTTTGAGATATAATCGGAAGCACCTGCATCAATACATTTCTGGCGATCTCCGATCATCGCTTTCGCTGTGATAGCAATAATCGGAAGCCTCGCAAATTTTGGCATTTTACGGATCTCTTTAATGGTTTCATAGCCATCCATTTCAGGCATCATCATATCCATCAAAATTACGTCTACATCAGGATTTTCTTTTATCTGCTGCAAGGCATGTTTCCCGTCCATTGCCACTACTGCTTCAACCTTATATTTTTCAAGCGCCTTGGTTAAAGAGAAAATATTACGTGCATCATCATCAGTAATCAGAATTTTCTTACCGCTGAGAACCTCTGTTAATGATCCTAAAGTTTTATTTTTTACATTTTCAGGCGAACTGTTTTTTTCTTCCACCAAATGCAAGAATAAGCCAACCTCGTCTAAAATTCTCTGGTAAGAGTGTGCCGTTTTTACAACAATAGAATCTGCATATTGCTTAATTTTAAGCTCTTCGGATGTAGAAAGGTTTCTTTCTGTAAAAATAATAATCGGCAGGTTTTCTAATCCTTCATAACTTTTGATAGACTCCACAATCTGATACTCATTTCCTTTGGATGCTCCGATGTCTAAAATTACACAATCTACATGATCTGTGGTTAAAGCTTTTACACTGTCTAAAACATTATTTTCTACAGACAAAGAGATATTAAAGTTGCCCAAGAAATAAGACAAAGCACTTGCATGTTTAGCATTTTCCTCAACAATTAAAACCTTTTGCGGCCCTTTCTTTAAAGCTTCTTCTATCTTTCTGAAAACATCGGTCATCTGATCAAGAGCTACAGGTTTATTAATGAAATCAATAGCACCTTTCATCAGGCTTTCTTTTTTCACATGCAGCACAGACATCATATGAACCGGAATATGTTTGGTTTCAGGGTTTGATTTGAGATCATCCATCACTTGCCAACCATCTTTTACAGGAAGCTGAACATCCAGCAAAATTGCTTGTGGCTTATATTGCAAAGCAGCAGAAAGACCATGATCGCCTCTTACAACTACAACACCTTTATAATTTTGCATCCTTGCATATTTCAGCAAAGCTTTTGCAAAGTTTGTATCGTCTTCTATAATTAGAATAACTTTATCTCCGTCGTTGATCTTATCTTTATCATCATCAACATTTTCGGGGATTTCCAATGTGTTGATGGTATCATAATATTCGGTTTCACCGTCATCAAGAATGTTTTTAATCTCAGAAACATCCTCACGAATGATCTCCACAATATCCTGGTCGGTTTCAATAGGCTCTATGTGGGGAGTTTCTTTCACAGGAATAATCAGACTGAATTCACTGCCTTCGTTCACTTTGCTTGTCAGAATTAATTCTCCGCCTAAAAGTCTTGCGATTTCACGGCTTATCGACAATCCTAAACCTGTACCTCCGAATTTTCTTCTTGTGGAGCCATCGGCTTGCTGGAAAGCCTCGAAAATAATCTTCTGCTTGTCTTCTGCAATACCAATTCCGGTATCTTTTACTGAAAATACAATAAAGTCAGTTCTTTTTAAGTCCTTCGTGATATTTAATGTTATACTTCCCTGTGTAGTAAATTTCAGTGCATTTGAAAGTAAATTCCTCAACACCTGATCAACTCTTAAACGGTCGGTTTCAATTGTTTTCTTTACTTCATCGGCAATTTCAATTTTAAATTGAAGCTTTTTTTCCTGAAATATTGGGTTGAATAGGTTTTTAAGATCCTTTACAACTTCATCAATCTCAACTTCCTGATATTCCAGAGTCATTTTGCCTGATTCTATTTTTGCAAGATCCAAAATCTCATCAATCAAAGTAAGCAGACTGCTTCCTGAGCTCTGAATTACTTTTGCAGATTCTATCTGATCTTCATTAAGGTTTTCTTCAGGGTTTTCTGCCATTAATCTTGATAAAAGAAGAATTGAATTCAAAGGTGTTCTCAGTTCATGAGACATGTTCGCCAGGAATTCAGACTTATATTTCGTACTTAATGCCAGTTCTTCAACTTTTTTCTGAATCTCATTATTACGTTCGGCAATAAGGTGATTTTTCTCTTCAAGCAGCCTTGAGCGTTCCTCCAATTCTGCGTTTGCCTGCATCAGCTCCTCCTGCTGAACTTTTAACTCTTCTTCAGAAGCCTGAAGTTTCTGGGTTTGAGCTTCCAATTCCGTATTGAGATTTTCAAGTTCCGAATGCTGAACCTGCAACTCTTCAGACTGGGCCTGGGTTTCTTCCAAAAGATGCTGCTCTTTTTCACGACCTTTTGCAGCATTGAGTGCAATACCGATATTTCGTGCAGATTCTACAAAGAAATCAATTTTATCCTGATCAAAATTTTGTGTTGATGCCAGTTCTAAAACTCCAATACCATGACCTCCGTAAAATATTGGAATTAATAACAGTCCATTAACTTTAAGCTGGCTGCTTGCAAAACTTACCACAAAATCCTTATCATTAAGATCGTTGTAAATTTTTTCTTTCTTACTCAAAAAAGTCTGCCCAATCATTCCTTCACCAACTTCGAAAGCTTTTTTCATGGAATTTTCTAATCCAAAAGCCGATGTAAGTTTAAGGCTACCATCATTAATGAGATACAAAGAGCCATTGATGCATCCGCCGTATTCAATCAGCTGATTTAAAGACGCTTGTGAAACTTCTTTCACACTTTTATTTCCCACTAAAGATTCGTTTAAAATAGCAAGACCTTTTTGTTTCCAGTCGCTTCTGTTGATCTGATCAAAAGATTTTCTTAAAGATTCCTTCATATGATTCAGAGAGTCTACAAGATCACCCAAATCATCCTGTGCATCATCTGTCAGCGTTTGCGTATAATCACCATTAGCTACACGGTTTGCAATTTTCTGAATGGCACTTACACGTCTGGATATTTCAATGTCTTTTGCTCTTAAAGCTTTCTCAAGCTTTTCTCTTCGAACCAGATCATTTCTGAGCTTTAAATAGAAAAATGCAGTGACAATAATTGCCGAAAGTGCTGAAAATACAATAAATATAACCGTTGTATTTGAGGATTTATTCAGGTCTTTACTTTTAATTTCGAGCTGGTTTTCTTCATTTTTCACAAACTTGTTGACCACCTCACGGCATTTATCCATATACGCCTTACTTTCGAGAATCTGCTGTTGAGACATTACAATACCTTTGCGGCGGTTATCAACATAAAACCTCAGATTAGCAATGCTTTTTTCAACATTTTCCTCCAGAGCGTTCAGTAATTTTTGTTGATCCGGATCTGAAACATCAAGATTTTTTGCCTGACCTATTGCTTTTGAATATTCATTTAAGCTTCGATTGTACGGCTCAAGAAAACTTTCTCTTCCTGTGAGCTGATAGCCTCTGTTACCCGTTTCAGCATCGAGAATAGCAACCAAAACATCTTTTACAGCGGTTACTGCACGTCTGCTTTTACCTACACTCTCACGATGATTCATCTGATTCTGAATACTCATGTAAGAAGCAATGGAACTGGCAACAAGTATTACTAATGACAGGCCTACACCAAACTGCAGATTTCTTAATATTTTTTTAGGCATAAAATTAATTTAATGGTAAAGTGAAATAAAAAGTAGAGCCTTCATCTACAATACTCGAAACACCAATGCTGCCGTGATGCTGTTTGATAATCTCTGAGCAGATATAAAGACCAATTCCCATCCCTTGAAACTGCAAGGAAGATTCTTCTACACGATAAAATTTATGAAAAACAGATTCCTGCTTATAATCCGGAATACCAATTCCGAAATCGGTAACATTCACTTTTACTTCCTGTTCTTCCTGATCTACAAAAGTGGTCACAATAACCTGATTATTTTGTGGTGAATATTTAATCGCATTTGTTAAAAAATTGATTAAAACCTGTTCGATACGGATTTCATCAAAAGGAATCAGAATATCAGGAATAAAACCGTGGCGATCAATTTTTACTGCATTTTCACCGTGAGTCTGGAGAATGGTATCAATTGCATTTTTAATTGTATTTTCTAGATTTGCAGGTTTTTTATTGATCTTGAGCTTTCCGTTTTCTATTTTGGAAACATCAAGTAAATCTGTGATCAGGGTATTCAACTTTTCGATCTGATCGTGTACTTTTACCATAAAACCGGCTTCAGAACTATCTTTATCAAGCTTCAGTTTGCGGTCTAAAAGCTGAACGTATGCTTTAATGCTTGTTAGAGGAGTTTTGAGCTCATGACTTGCGATACTGAGGAATTCGTCTTTTTCTTTTTCTACTCTTTTCTGGTCATCAATATCAGTAAAAGTTCCCACCCAGTTTTTTACAACATTGTCTTCACGAACCGGAGTTACACGAAGAAGATGATATCTGAAATCACCGGATTTCCTGTTTTTTATCCTGATTTCCATCTCTAAAGCTTTACCTTTCTTTTTACAACGGGAAAACTCTTCTACGATATTGAAATCATCAGGATGCGTTTCCGGAAAACTTGTATCTGAAACAGAATATTCATACCACTTCCCGTTAACGAAATCTACAATCCCATCCTGATTTAAGGTAAATGCAATTTGAGGCAGAGACTCGAGCATAAGATGAAAGTGATCAATCTGAGATTTCATGGTTACCTGAGACTCTCTTCTTCCTTTGACTTCAAGTTCAAGGCTTTGTTGGGTTTTCTTCATAGCCAAATTCTGCTCCTGAAGATTGTAAAAGGTTTTTACTTTCAACAAAAGAATTTCAGGATCTACAGGCTTGGTAACGTAATCTTTTCCTCCGGAGGCATATCCTTTGGTAATGAATTTTTTTTCTGTATTTACTGCAGACAGAAATATTATTGGGATTTCTTTTGTTTTGCTATATCCTGCAAGAGTTTCGGCAACTTCGAACCCATCCATCTCCGGCATCTGAACATCTAAAATAATCAGTGCGTAATCATTTTTTAAAGCTTTTCCTAATGCTTGCTGTCCTGACTCTGCCGTGTCTACCTGAAAATCTTTAGATTCTAAAAGTTTTTTGAGAGAAAAAAGATTATTCTGGTTATCGTCAACGATTAAAATCATGTCAATATAAAATCAATAATTTATAATAATTTAGGCTGTTTCAAAAATACTTACAATAATTAAATAAACAGTTATTTTTAAAGTATTTTTATCATAATTGTAATTATTAATAACATGTTTAATTATTTTACCTGAAAATATTTTAATAAATATAAAAACGAGGATATTATTAAATCAGTGTTAATAAATTTCGTTCTGCGATCGCAATAATAGTGCCATATTTTAAGAATATTACAATCATATTTATTTATAAAAAAATATTTAATAATTTTTCGCCTTTAAAATTCACATTTAACTGTTTTACAATAATTTAAAGACAATCCATACGTTAAAATTTATGAATTATTACAGTATATACTATAAATATATTACCATATACATTGCAAAACAGCCTAAACAATCTTAAATTTGTAAAACAAAAACCTCTTAATAGAGTAAAATATACTAATAAAATAAACTTTAATATTAACACTTTACACAAAACACAACAAAAAAAAGAAGAAATTTCCAAAACTAAATATAACCAAATCAATTATTTAACAATCGATAGTATGAAGATTTCAAATTACAGACTGACAAGAAGAATAGCTTACCTTTTAATAATTTCTATTATAGCGTCTGTACTTATAGTTATTATTTCAAAAAATATGACAGTTGATATTGCACTTTCTGTTTTATGCATTCTTCTTATTTTCTTCCTGCTTCGGCTTCAGTGTATTGTTTTTGAGAATTCGGGAAACTGTATAACTTTCAGAAAACATCACCCATTTACATTAAAAAGATTTATTCCGCCTTTTATTGAACTACCACAATCGAGTATAAAAGACTATGATTTTCGAAAAGGATTAGGTGTTTCACATTTAACACTAAAAATAAACTCCCAACGGAAGAAAAAAATGGTGGTTAAATTATTTTTATTAGGTTTTACAAATTCACAAAACAAAAAAATAATTTCGTCATTACAGTTTATAAAGCTTAATAGAAAAGATTGATTTTCATTAAAATCAATTTCCATACAGATGTCTTCAGCCAATTGCGTTGAGGACATTTTTTATGACTGTATTGTAAGATAAAATAAAAAATCCCCGGATCAACGGGGATAAAAACTAATAACCATGAAAACTCAATTACCATGAGTAAGCATGATTATTGAAATTTCGTACCACTTTCTGCGGATAGCGTTACTTTTAACCTTTTTTAATATTAATAAGCATCACGGGTTAATTTATTGAGAAAATTTTAACTAAAAAAACAATAACATCATTGCCCATATTTGTGTCCTCAAAGAAATTAATATAAAAAATACCACATTGCTTCAAACAAGATACTGATAATCAAATTGGCCAAAGAAAATTACGCAGTAAATCAACTCAAATATTCAATAAAGGCACAGAAAATGTATACATATAAATACCAATCAAAAAATTTTAATATTATGAGAAGTATATTATGGCTTGTTGCAGTTATCTGCATTGTCGTTTGGCTACTAGGAATGTTAGGAGTGATCCCAGGAATGGACACCGGAAGTTTAATTCACGTACTACTTGTTATTGCAATAATTGTTGTACTCATCAACATTATTTCGGGACGAAAACCACTCAACTAAAGTTATAAAAAACAGCTGCACTTATAGCAGCTGTTTTTTTGTATGTAATATCAATCACTTTTCATCAACAAAAAAGAGAGCTGAATAAACTCTCTTTTATATTTTTATAACAGCTGTGTACTAAAATCATGTTGCGTAAATTACTTTCTGAAAAACATTCAGCCCTTCCACTTTCCCGTTATTTTCATTGTATATTACTTCGACATTAAAACAGGTCATTTCATACAGAACATATTTCAGAGAATTGAGCATTCTCTCGTTCAGTATACGGCCTTCACTTATAACAAGATCTTTTTGGGTCTGAGCCGGCAAATTTTTAAAATCGTAGAAAGATATATTCATAGCTGCTAATTTTAACTGTTTATTATATCTCTCTATACAATTCTTTTACCAATCTCGATGTAATATACCGAATGTGGTATTTTTTTTATTTTCTAAAGAAGATTATTTATAACTAAACAGGAAATAGCTTCGGTAATATTCTTTACATTTAGTTTTTCAAAAAGCTTTCTCCTATGCCATTTTACTGTAGCACCTGTTATAAATAATTTTGAAGCAATTTCATCTATTGTATACCCCTGAAGATAAGATCTAACAATATCTGTTTCTCTGGCTGTAAGTTTAATTTTAAATTCAGGATGCCATTTTTCACTCTCCTTGCAATATTTCCAGATTATATCTGAAAGCTTTGATGATATTATGAGATTTCCCGGAGATTTAGCCATAGATACTGAAGCAATACACAGCGACATTTCTATTCTACCATTTTGACTTAGTGATAATGGTGTTATTTTGTGATTGTAAAGTACTTTCTTTCCTGATTGGTCATTGATTTCGAAATCATAGCTGATAGAATATTCTAATCTTCTGTTTACCGGAATTTGCGAAAGAAAGTCTGAAAAAAGACAACAAGTATTATAAAGGGTGTTGTTATTAACCGATTGATTATTGCAGTCCAAACCATGCTTATTTTCACAATATTCTTCCAGGGAAGTTTTAGGAATATCTAAAGTCTTGTTATTAATTATAAAAACATTCCCGCTGGTCAGTTGGGTTACAGCCTGAATAGTTCTTGAAACAGTATCTGAGTCGAGGTGTTTACGTTCAACAACTGCAGCCACAGGCCTGTCAGTTGCTAACTGATAATTGTTTTTCATGTTAATTTTTATTTCAATGGTGATGGATGTAAAACTAAACAAAAGTGTAGTAAAATTCAAATTATATTGATTTATTTTTAAAAAAAAATTAATATGAGTAAGAAACAGACTATCATAACAAAAAAACCGAATAACAGATACATTAAAGATCACTAGATTTAGAATAATAAATAACTATTAACCTAAATATTCTCTTATGACAAAATTTCGTAATTGTATTATTTATAATTCTGTTCTCAGATTATAAAAGATTGATGAAGTATTAAAATCATTACTAATCAAAAAAAAATAATATGACAAAAACTAATCAATCATCATTCGCTGTGCTACGGAAAATTTTCTACGTATGGCTCTTATTCTTGCCATTACTCTTATTTTCGCAAGGTTCCGGCACAATAATTAAATGGGATTTTCAAGTCGGGTGCGCCCAGAATTTATCTGAGTATGATCCCAAATTAGACAACGGGCAACTGTTTCAGGGTATTGAAAGATCAGAATGCATTCGCGTATGTGAAGATAAAGAAATCACCTATACAATTGAAGGAACAAACATTACCAATGTACAATGGAATATTGGCGGAGGCGTGCTACAATCACTGAGCGGAGCCGGAAATACTCAGGCTATTATTAAATGGGGTGTTGCTGGCAACGGATCTATACAGATTACCATAACATATTCAAACGGTACTACAGAAAGCCGCACAATCTGTGTTGAAAAAATTAATCGTCCAACAGCAAATTTCCAGGCTGCAGGAGGCATTAAGCCCAAAGTATGCAGAAATACTCCCATTTATTTTGATAACATATCAGACCAAAACGGAGGCAGCGATATCCTATATTACCATTGGGATTTTGGTGACGGTACTTTTTCAAATGCTTTTGAGCCATCACATACGTATACAACAGAAGGCACCTACCCGGTAACACTCACAGTTACCAACCAGTGTAACTGTACCCACAGTATTACGATAGATGTTGAAGTACTTAAAGCTGACCCTGTAACAATATCGTGTGCATCTGTAGTTTGCGAAGGAAGTGTTGAAACCTATACAGCAAGCGATAACTGTGGCGGAGACTGGGAAGTAAAAGGAGGAACAATAGTTGCTAATAACGGTAATTCGATAGAAGTAAAATGGGATCAGGTAGATCCTTCAGAAGGATTCGGATATGTGATGTACTTATCTAAATGTACATGTCCGGAATGGGTTACAGTAAAGGTACCTGTGATCTTAAATAAAGCAAGAATTAAAGGAAAAGAAGCTATATGTGCAGGAAAGCAGGAAAAATATTCTTTACCACAATGGCCTGCAACAAGTTTCCAATGGAGTGTTTCCGGACCAGGTTCTGCTCAACTTAACTACAATGAGCATAGAAATGAAGTATTTTTCACTGCTAATCAAACAGGAACTTATATTTTATCATGTACTTATATAAATACTTTATTAGGCTGTAAAGGATATGCAGAAATAACCATTAATGTAGATGCTCCGGTAACAATAACGGGAGGTTCAGACGAAATCTGTTCAAATACAACGCAAACATTCAATGCAAATCCTGGTACAAATGTAATATGGCAGGTAACAAAGGATAATGCGGTTATTTATACCTCTGCAACACCATCTCCTACTCTTCCAAATTTCTTGTTTTCAACTCCGGGAACGTATCTTATAACAGCTACAAAACCTGGCGGATGTACGGGAGATCCAAGAATTATAAGAGTTGTTCAGACTCCACCTGCTCCAACTGGAAATATCATCGGCGAAAGAAGAGTTTGTACAGGAGTACCTTATACTTACAGCATAGCAACGATTACTCCGGGAACAATACCTGTATGGGAAGTTACAAACGGAACAATCCAGGGCAGCAATTCAGGACAATCTGTAACAGTTATATTTAATCCTGGTGCAACATCTTTTGCTGTATCGGTAAGAAATAAGTCACTTGACCCGGTAGGATGTTTATCAGATCCTTTAACACTTTTGCTTAAAAAAATCAATCTGACTGCCAATATCGTTGCTGCAGCTCCGGGACCTTACTGCCCGAGTTCATCGATGGTGTTTAAAGTTGATTTTAATGGTGTTGTTCCTGATCAAATCGAATGGTCATTCGCAAGCCTTAATTTCGGAAGTGTTGTTTCAGGACAGGGAACAAATCAAATAACAGTTAATTTTAATGAGATTTCAAGCGGAGTTAATTCGACAAATCTCAGATTAAAAGTAATCAAGTGTGGCGTTGAATATTTCTTCAATTATCCTGTTGAGCTGTATCAGCTCCCTGTGATCAACTTTACAAATATCCAGAACATCTGTTTAGGTGAATCAGGGTTAAGCTTCTCAATCAACCAGGGTGGGATTACCAGTGCTACAGATGTGGTTTTCACATTCTCAAACGGTTCTTCACATACAGCAGGATTCAATCCTTCAGGTAATTACAGCTTCTCTAATCAAGGATATATCCAGAACAATACAGGAGCAAATATTAGCCAAACTGTAACTGTAACCATCAATGGAGCTCATAGCTGCAGCTATAAACCTACTGCAAGTGCCAGTTTTGTTGTTTATCCGGAAACAGTGATCACTATTACCCCTGCTGCTAATGTTGAAATTTGTGATCCTACAAATTACACACCTTATACGCTTTATGCGAACATGTCAACAGGTATTACCCCATCAACAGTATTTGAGTGGAGAAAAAATAATGTAATCTTACAGACAGGAAGCTTAAACTCTTTCCTAATTCAAGGTACAAATCCTTACGGAACATACTTTGTAAGAGTAAAAGATGCAAATGGATGCTGGGTAAGATCCCAAACGATAAATGTTACTCAAGAATGTAATGATAACACTTGCGGAATTCCGGAACCTACAATTAATGTCACCGCTAATTGGACAGGATGTAACACTTTATCGGCACAGGCTTCTTACAGCGTAGTTCCCGATCAGGTACAATGGTTATCGAATTCTGTTCTAACGTTAACCGGCGGACAAGGTACCAATAACGCACAGTTTACAACAAATATAGCCGGTGTACACCTTGTAACAGTCCGTATAAGAGTCGGTAATTGCTGGTTTAGCAAGACGATTGAAATGATCAAACGTTATCAGCCTAAATTTAATATTACCCAGACTTGCAGTAATAATGGTACTTTTGATGTTACTTTACACAACAGCTCAACAATTTTTGATATTAATCAGAATGACATTACTTTTACGTGGGGTAATGGAGGACCTTTCACGCAGACAGGTCAGACGGCAAGTTTCAGTAATTTATCGCCAGGAGTACACACCTTTACGCTAACGTTGACATCTGCAAATAATCCGCCTTGTACCATTACGGAAACATACACAATTGCACCAACTCCTAATCTGAACTTCACAGGGTTACCTGCTTCGGTATGTAAAGGAGAAGTGGTTACATTAACCATTCCGAATTTCAATTCCAATAATACGTATAAGTGGTTTTTTGATAATACCGCCTATGTAGCTTCAGGACCTACAACTGAAATTACGTTTAATAACAGTGGGCCAAATTCAATTTATCTTCAGGTAACCACTCCTCAAAGTTGTGTTTACACAGGCTTACCACATATCGTACAGGTGGTGGAAGATAATTTCGCAGGTATACTTCAGGCATTCAACACGAATTCGTGTGAAGGAAGTTCTTCTAACCCAAGTATTACTTATATACCGAATTTTGCTTCAGTTACCCCAACAAGTTATATTTGGATGAATGGCAACCAACCTGTTGCAGGTGCACCGAACACGAGTTCGTTTAACCCAACTGTTTCCGGTAATTACTGGCCAATTCTGAAAGGTTCAACCGGATGCATGAGTTACATAATGGCTACACAGGCTGTATCTGTAACTGTAAGACCAAAACCATATGTGAATATTTCAGGCAAAACCAGTATCTGTGCTAATCAGTCTACAACATTATTCGGTATTGTAACAGATAATACATTAGAATATCAATGGCTGAAAAACGGCAATGTAGCGGTAAGCTGGACTAATTCACCATATCCTATCACAATCAATACAGGTAATCTTACTGCAGGAACTCATACGTTCAGACTTATGGTAAGACCAGTAGGTGATCCGGGTTGTGAGAATTACAAAGACTTTACAGTTACGGTGAGCAATCCGCCTTCACAGGTAGGTTTGAGTTATAATATCGTACAATGTCAGCCTTATAAAGTTGAAATTACAGCAACAGGCCCTTCAAACGGACAATACAACTGGAGTAACGGAATGACCGGGCAGACTATTGCTGTTACTCATGGAGGAATTTATCGTGTGACCTACACTGCTCCATCAGGATGTATTGTAGAAAATGATATTACAGTGCCTCAAAGTATTGAAAGCTTGATGTGGATCTTCCCTACAGGATGTTATGATGTTTGTCCTGATGGAACTTCATATCTTATCGGTCCAAGAGGAATTTACGACGGACATAACTGGCAGTTGAATGGTTCGAATATACAAGGAGGAAGCTTTGGCTTTATTAATCCTTTATATATTAATCAGGCCGGAACATATAATTTGGAAATTACCCAGGGTATTTGTACCGTGAAGAGTGGTGACATGAATGTAAACCCTGATCCACAGTTATGTAAACTTGAGCCATGTAAAATTGGTGTAAAAGTAGAAGTAGTTCGTGGTAATGGCAATCCAAATTATGCTTTATACGGAGAAATCTATAATTATGCTTCGACACCGGTTGTTTTAACAATAACCAGTGCAAACGGATACGGAACTTACAGTCCTTCAATCATTACAATCCCTGCAGGCGGAACATATAATATGTGGACCAACCCAATATTATTCTATCCTAATGCAACTTTCCCTGGTGGAATTGATGATATGATTGTTAAAGGATATGGATGTGAAGTAAAAGAACCTATAGATTATTCTTTATCATCAAGAGTAGCAGCTTCATCAGAAGAAAAAACTGTCTCAGGAATTCAGGTAACACCAAATCCTTCAAAGGATATGGCAGAGGTAATTTTTGATACTGGAAATTCTAAAAATGCAGCCAGAATGATTACTGTACACGATGCTTCGGGAACACTTAAATTCCAACAGGAACTTAAAGCAAGTTCAGGAAAAGTAAGTATAAATGTATCGCAATGGCTTCAAGGAGTTTACATCGTAAGCGTTGTGACTTCCGACAAACCATTACAGGCAAAATTGCTCAAAAAATAATTAATTATTCTAAAGGCTGTACATGGTACAGCCTTTAGTTTTTACCAAAAATAAATGATAAACACTGCAAACTTCGTAATATTTTTATAAATTCACAGCCAAATCTTTAATATGAAACACCAAATCTATTTTAAACTATTATTCTTGTCAATTCCTATTTCAATTTTTTCTCAAAATTATCAGTGGCAATGGGCGAGACAAGGCGGAGGAAACACCGGAACGCTGGGAACAGGCTTCAATGAAACAGCCGATGAAATGATCCGCAGTATTGCTGTAGACAATCAAAATAATTACTACTATCTTACAAGTATATTTCCAAGCTCCCCGCAATTGGATGGACAGCCGGTAACAAATTATAATTCAAAAGATCTTTTATTGTTTTCTACAGACTGTCAGGGAAATATCCGGTGGAGCCAGACGATCGGCGGCTACGGAGATGGCGAGAATGCCTGGAAATTAGAAACCGATAATAACGGTGGGCTTTACATCATGGTGAATGTAGTAAATCAGGCAAATATTAACGCTCCATCAACTTATACTCCCACACACTTCGATACAAATACCTCACTTCCGGTTGTAAATGTAGCTTATAACAGTCCGGATCCTGATCCGGGCATTAATACCGCATTTCTATTAAAATATAATACATCTAACGGTTCTTTAGCATGGCAAAAACCACTTCAGGGAAATGTAAGCTATGCACTCAGATCAGCAGATAATGGTTTGTGGTGTATGGATTCTTCAAAAAACATTCATGCCATATTAGGTTTTTCGGCAGGAACTCATTTGGATGGATTAATAACAGTTCCGGCAAGTTTCACAAGCACATTTCAGTATTTTCTGGTGAAATTTAACAATAATAACGGAACTATGACTCCTGCAGCAAATCCTATTCTGCTTCCTGTGACCGGAACTTTTGCATCAGCAGTTGGTGGTGGAAAAATTCAGATGCTTTATGATGAAAATCTTAACAGATATTATATTGCAGGTTCGAGAAGTTCATCATTTGGAAATCCGTTTCCATTAGCGTACAACTCAAACCCGATTAATAATGACGGCTTTATGCTGGCAATTAACGGCAGCAATGGCAATGAAATATGGAGAAAAGAATTTACTACTCCCAATACAACAGCTCAGGATGACAAAATCTTTGGATTGATTAAAGATAATAATTCTAATGTATATCTTTCAGGATATTATTACAGAGGAGTGAGTACCACTGCTGTTGCTTCATTTGGAGACTATACTTTCCCGCTACCGTTCAACAGTGGGATAAATCCTTTTGTTTTGAAAATGAATTCGTCCGGTGTGGTACAGTGGGCAAAGATTCATGACGAATTAACAGCTACTGCGCCGATGGGTTACCGATTTATGAGAGGGCCTGTAGTACTGAACGGCAATGAATTGGCATTTGTAAAAGGCGCCATTGGTGATAAATGGGGAACCTTTCAAATGATAAGACCACAAAATGATCTCGCCGATCCGCTTCTGGTACGTTTGAATAAAGATACTGGAGCAGTAATAGGAACCCATGAAATCCAGAGCAATTTTGGTTTTCAGGATGAACTTTCGGCTATCGCAGTAGATCATGACGGAAACTATGTTGTGGGCGGACTATTTCACAGCCAGCTCTTTACCGATGCTTCAGATGGTGTAAATACAATGACCGCAGCGGGAAACAGTGGCAAGTCTCAATTTTTTATTTCCAAGCTTGCTAAATCTGTTTGCAGTCAGCTTTCCGTAGAAGAATCTTCAGCTGAAGCCGGTGTTACATTTTACCCGAATCCCGTAAAAGATATTTTAAATATCAGCAGTAAAGAATCGCTTCTTTCGTATGAGATTTATTCTGCAGACGGCAGGTCAGTACAGAATGGCAATTTGAGCCTCCACAAATCTTCAGTGAATATATCTTCTTTAAACGCAGGAGTTTATTATGTGAAAATAAAGACAGATAAGACTGTCGTTACAGAAAAGATAATAAAGAAATAGGTTTCTTTTACTTACCAGTTAATTCCCTTTTCTTGAGAGGGAATTTCTTGTTAAGATAATTAGTCTGTCCATAAAAAAACAAGGTTTTAGAATTTCACTTTAGCATGAATATTCTTATTTTTAACGTCTTCCAATGTTTTAATGATTTTAATAATCTGGTATTCGCTAAAGAATTGTAGAGGTATTTTAACTATTTTTTTGTTGGGTGAAAAATCATCCTCAACAGTAATTTTCACCAAATAAAGCATCAATTTTTTTTTCACCTCATAACCGGTGATAGATGAAACGGGTATTTCTATTAATGGATGGATATAGTTAGTTTTGAATATACCATATTTCCCAAAAAGAAGGTATTCATCCGAACAATCAAATTCATAATTAGGAAGAAATATAGCAGTAAAAAAAGCAATAAATCCCAAAAAAGCCATTATTACTTTTAAGATTTGCAATGAAGATATGACTGCCATTATTAGCAAAAAGACAAAACATATCATAAGAATGAAGCGAATAATTTTCACGTTATTTTTATTCTTTATTTTCATAATCAGGTATTAATTTAAAAAGGTCAACAGTTTAATATTAATAAACTAATGACCTTGCATATAGAGAGTTTGTGTTATAAAATTGACCGGGCAAAAGTAAGTTTATCAATTGTATAACCCAAAATATATATAACCCGTTTTCAGGAAAAAAGAAACTTAAATTCACTCATTAATCGTGTAATCTGAGTTAATATAATTTTTTATATTAGATATAATGACTTCTTATAAAAAAAGTATTAAACATTATCTATCAACCGTTTATAACAAAATACGATTATACATTTTCAGGAATATGACAACTGTTTTTCTTGTACAAAAGAAAGGCATCAAGTATTTTTGCTCATCTTAATAAAACAAAAAATCTTAATTTAGAAAAGGCATATAGCTTTAGAGCTATTTTTTTTCATCATTTGTGTTTTTAAGCCTTCTTTTACGAGAGAGGGCTTTTTTATGACTTTTGATTATTTTCAACTAACTGCTATTAAAAATTGTTATACTAAAACTTTCTACGTTTTAAATTGTATTTTTGTGTTTTAAATGTCCATATTTTGATTATTAAACTAAATCATCATTCCGTTTTAATCTTAAAAGAAATGTAAATTATAGCAAATGTTAAGAAAAAATTTACTGAAGCTGTCATCTTTCACCATTGTACTTATAATATGCTGTAAACTGCAAGGGCAAAATCTTGAAAATTATAATAAAATTTACAACAAAACTTATCTTGAGACCTCTCAGAATGATTTTAGTAAGGCACTATTTATTGCCGATTCTTTATTTCAGACTTCCAAGACACCAAAATTCCAAACAAAAAGTTTAATGCTGTCTGCAACCTTACATCAGCAATCGGGCAACATCAAAAAAGCTGTTGCTTATGCTCAGAAAGCAGAAAAAATTGCGGTAGATTCTGATGACTTTCTTTGGCAATCAAAGATATACGGATTTTTATCTTCTCAGTACAGGAATTTAGGTTTATATATCCAATCGAAGAACTATATCGACAAATCCGAAAGCATCATTAAGAACCTTGATAGCAAGCTCTACGCCGACAATATGATGGGTTTCATTATGCAGGAAAAAGCATATTATGAGATTCAGTTTAAAAACTACAAGAAGGCGTTATCTTATATTCAAAAATCTCAGAATTATTTCAATTCAGCAGGGAATAAGGAGATTTTCATCACTGCTAATAATAAACAGCTGGAAGGTTTATGCTATTTAAAATTAAGAAATTTCACAAAGGCTCTTAATAGTTATAAAGATGCTGAAACTGCTCTTGAAGATATGCCGGACAATTTTTTAAAAGGATTAATTTTTAACGAAACTGCCCAAGTATATATTGAAACAAAAAATCTTGATCTGGCAAAAAAATATCTGGATAAAGCAGAGTCTATTTCTGATCAGTCCAACTATATCAATCTTAAGAATGAGATCTACACTACTTCACAGCAGTATTATATGGCTACCCAAAATATTAAAAAACTTACTGAAGTAACTAAGAAGCATGATTCTACCAGCCAGAAAATATCTGATAGCACCACTTCTTTCATTAATACAGAATATGTAGATCTTAAAAATAAAAATAAGCTTGAAGAAAAGAAATCACTTGGAAAAAATTCAATTATAATATTTTTTATAGTTCTGGTCGTTATCATTTTAGTGATAATCGGCATTTATTACAGGAATCACAAACTTGTTTTAAATAGCTTAAATAATGACCTTCGTGAAGTAAAAAAGAATTACAGCGAACTGCAAAACAGTAAAAAAGCAGAAAATAATCTTACCAAAAGTGAAAAAGATAGCGAAGGAGAAACTGAACAGCAATCTATAATGACCGAAGCAACTGAGCAAAAACTGCTGGCTAAGCTCGAAAAATTCGAGAATTCAGTATTATTTACCAAAAATACAGTTTCATTGCCTTATTTAGCAGCTTATTGCGATACCAATACAAAATATTTGTCTTACATTATCAATAATTTTAAACATAAAGATTTTAACAATTATATAAATGAGCTAAGAATAAATTATATCATTGAAAAAATCAAAACAGAATCAAAATACCAGAAATATAAGATTTCCAGTCTTGCAGAAGAAGCTGGATTTTCTTCCCAAAGTAAGTTTACGGTCGCTTTTAAAAAAATCACCAATATGTCTCCTTCTCATTTTCTGCAAACACTTAAAGATAGAGAAATATGATTTATTTTTTAATCAACAAATTTTAAATGCCTGAAAATCAATATCACTTAATTACAAAAAATAATGAAGTTATATATAAACACAGCTTCCTATTCCCTACACAAAAGCTCTGATTTCTGGCCTCTTACATAACTATTTGAAAACATTACTTATATTTGAATAGTCTCAGCAATCATTATATAACTTATAACAATTACTTTTAATAAAATGAAAGCCATCATTGCTATTTTCCTGTTAATATCAGGAATAATGTTTTCTCAAAATCAAAGGTTTATCTATGAATATTCATTTAAGCTGGATTCATTAAATAAAGAAAATGTTGATAAGGAAATCATGAATCTTGATATCACAAAAGAAGGTTCCTATTTTTACAGTGCTTTGCTGATCACACGCGATTCTCTTTTCAACGCTGAGGTAGAAAAAGGAAAGGTTTCAAATTCTATTAACATTGATTTTAGAAAAATTAAACAACCAAAAGTTAATTTCAGAATTTCAAAAACATATCCGGATTTGGAAACAGTTTACCATACCTTACTTAATGCCAGTAACGTTGCAGTGAAAGAATTGAAGAAAATGAATTGGACTATTCTTCCGGAAACAAAAAGTATAGAAGGCTTCAAAGCCCAAAAAGCAACAACTCAATTCGGAGGCAGAAACTGGGTTGCGTGGTTCACTAATGATGTTCAAATCCAAGACGGACCTTATAAGTTTTGTGGTTTGCCAGGATTAATATTAAATATCGAAGATGAAGGTAA
Source organism: Chryseobacterium sp. RLHN22 (assembly GCF_051011795.1). Classification (NCBI taxonomy): domain Bacteria; kingdom Pseudomonadati; phylum Bacteroidota; class Flavobacteriia; order Flavobacteriales; family Weeksellaceae; genus Chryseobacterium; species Chryseobacterium sp. RLHN22. The sequence goes on along the minus strand of NZ_JBPCHW010000021.1, from coordinate 17,585 downwards.
AGCTCATATTTTTAATTTAGTGGGAAGTCAGAAACTCGACTATACCCCTTCACTTATAGACTCAAAAGTGAAAGAGATTTTTGTAACAAAGGAAAAATTCAATCAGCTCTGGAACGAATATATAAAAGACCCAGCAAAAAATATTAAACTAATGCACAGCTCTTCTGAAATGTCAGAAACAATATTGTTTAATTCAAACACAGGAAACCCAATGACAAAGCAGGAATTAATCAAGAACAAAGAAAATGCTGCGAAAAAATTCTTAGCAAAATTCAATAATTTTATAGAAAAAGACCTTTATAAATAAAGATAGTGACCCCGTAAATTTAAAACTGACTCAATAAAATATAAATAAAACCCTCTAAACAATTATTGGTTTAGAGGGTTTAGTTTAAAATTGATTGAGGTATTCTTTTATTTTTTCTCTTGGTATCAGATCCAGAACCTTGTTTGCATCAATAATTTTATGTTCATTAATTACGCTATGAACAGCCCTTGCAGCATCAGGGGAATTGATTAATCGCTCAAGAAGACCGTAAACATTAACCATCTTTTTATGCTTATTTTCTTCATCGCCACCAAACCATGATCCGTTAAAGTGATGACTTACATAATTCTTGGGTAAATCCTGTGAAAAGTACACAGAAGGATAAAGTGTGACATCATGTTTCAGCTTTTGGATGGTATCACTGTACCGGTCTGCACCGTATTCTTTTTCGAGCATTTCAGAAAAAATATCAGTATTGATGCGTTCTTCAAACCCATTCTGCTTATTATAATAAGCTACAAAATCTTTTGAGAGCTGATGTCCCGGCTCTGCCATCCAGAATGCTGAATATGGGACACCTTTAACTTCAAAACCACAAACTGCTTTTTCGTTCAGAAATTCATCCAGTGGAAGCTTAAGTTCCATATCGGTATCCATATAAATACCGCCATGATCAAGCATTACTTTGGAACGCACATAATCCGATACAAAAGCCCATTTTTTCTGTTCGAAAGCTTCTTTTACATAATTGTTATCTTCTAAAGGTGCATTAGTTTCATTCCATTCTACAATTTCATAATCAGGATGAATTTTTTTCCAGGATGCAATGCAGTGTTCTGCCAATTCATGTTTAGGATGACCGCCAAACCAGCAGTAGTGTATTTTCTTAGGAATCATATATTTTGTTTTTGGTGTTAATACTAGCATGTGCTGTCAACATTCATTACAAAAACTAAACCTTAATTTTAATAAAGTGATTTTTTATTTGAATAAAAACGCTTTTTCATGTGGTTTAACTAATTTGTAATTCTTAAATATGTTTTAAATCATTTAGTTTAACATATTAATCATTAAATGGTATGGTTATTTCTTACAGAAAATATAATTGAAATCCCTGAAGTTTTATTTTATATTAAATTTATGGAACAGCAAAATCTCAACCGCTATATCCCAAAGAAATATGTACAAATTTCAACTCCTGAATGGGTGAAAAATGCAACGCTGTACGAACTCAATGTACGGCAGTTTTCTGAGGAAGGAAATTTTAAAGCGATTGAAAAACAGCTGCCCCGGTTAAAAAAGCTTGGAATTGATATTATCTGGCTAATGCCGATTCATCCCATCGGAGAAGCTCATCGTAAGGGAACTTTGGGAAGTTATTATTCTGTGAAAGATTATTATGGTATTAATCCTGAATTTGGCAATGCGGAAGATTTCAGAAATTTGGTTAATGCAATCCACGATCACGGAATGTACGTCATTCTCGACTGGGTTGCCAACCATACAAGCTGGGATAATGATTTGGTCGAAAAACATCCTGACTGGTATATGAAATCAAGAAAAGGCACTTTTCAATCTACAAGATGGAGGGATTATGACGATATTATTGAATTTGATTATAAAAATTCTGATTTACGAAAATATATGACCGACGCTCTGAAATTTTGGATTACAGAGTATAATATCGATGGTTACCGATGTGATATTGCGAGCTTTATTCCTCTTGATTTCTGGGAAAATGCAAGGGCGGAACTTGATGCTATAAAACCGGTTTTTATGCTTGCAGAAGCAGAAGATAAAGAGCTTCATCGCAAAGCATTCGACGCTACCTACAATTGGAATTTATGGAATATTCTACATAAAATCGCAACGACAGAGACAAGTATCAAATCGCTCACTGAGGCCTATATTGCAGAACATGTATCCATATTTCCAAAAGAAGGAATGAGGATGAATTTTATCGATAATCATGATAAAAATTCCTGGGAAGGAAATCAATACAGTAACTTTGGGGATGCATTGAAAGCTGCTATTGTTTTTACAGTACTGATGGATGGAATTCCTTTGATCTATAACGGACAGGAAGCCGGGCTTAATCGATCTCTTGAATTTTTCGAAAAAGACCCGATTGAATGGAAAAATCATGAAATTGAAACACTCTACTCTACTCTTTTTTATTTAAAACATCAAAATCAGGCACTTTGGAACGGAAATCATGGCGGAGAAATAGTAAGAGTTATAAATGACCGTATGGATCAGGTCATTTCTTTTGTTCGGGAGAAAAATGGCGACAAAGTTATCAGCTTTATTAATTTAAGCAGAGATATTTTAGTCGTACAATTTGATACCTCTTTTGATAGTGGTTTATACACTAATTTATTTACAGGAGAAAAGCAAAAAATTTCTGAAACATTTATTCTAACCATGAATCCTTGGGATTACGTGGTGTTACACAGTTCATCATCAAATTAAAATTATTATATCAAAATATATAACAGATATTAATTATTTGTTTATAGTATGATAATTTTTAATTATTTAATGATTATTTATGGTTACATTTCTTATAATGACTCAGTATTTGCTTGATCATCATCTGGTATGGTGAACCAGAAAGTGCTTCCCTGGCCTTCTATACTTTCAACACCGATCTTTCCGCCATGACGTTCTATGATATCTGCACTGATATATAATCCCAATCCTAATCCAGAAGCCTGTACACCTTTTGAATCTACCCTGTAATACCGATCAAAAAGATACGGCAATTTATCCTCAGGAATACCGGGACCATTATCTGTTACTGAGACCTTGGCAGAATTGTCGGAATATTCAACATTCACAAATATTTTTCTGCTCAGAGGTGCATATTTAATAGCGTTATTAATGAAATTAATTACGATCTGCTGTATACGGTTCTCATCTGCAATAACATCTAATTTTCTTTCGCCTCCAACAATAAGCTCATGATTTTCTAAATGGATGATATTTCCACAGCATTCATCCACCATATGTGCTAAATCAAACTTCTTCTTGTTTAGTATAACCTTACCTTCATTAATTCTGGTGACATTTAACAATTCTTCAACCAGTTCAGAAATCTTTTCCATACTTTTATTAGATTGATCGATCAACTTGGGAAGAAGTGCGGTCGGACTTAATTTCATTCTTTCTAAAAGCTGTAAAGAAACTTTTAAGCTGGTAAGTGGTGTTTTTAGTTCATGGCTGGCAATTGAAATGAAATCATCCTTTTGCTGCTGAATTTGCTTTAAAGCTGTAATATCCATAACCGTTCCAAGCAATTTTTTTACATTTCCTTCAGGATCATAATGCACATTCCCATGCAGACGGATCCATTTCACATTGCCATTGCCTGCAATAATCCGGGTTTCATAAAAAAGCTTTCCCGTTTTTCGGGCTATGCTGTGAGCATGGTCACTAAGATGCACGTCTAATGGGTGATAGGCAGCCAAAACCTGGGCTCTCAATACAGGGGAAGTCACACCAAAGATTTCATCAAAACGATCCGAACCAATTACTGACTGATTTTCATAACTCAGCTCATAGGTGCCGATATCTGCGGCTTCGATAGCAAGACGGTTACGTTCCTCCACGTCTTCGATCTTTCTTCGGGCCAGTACTTTGTCTGTTACATCGTTTCCGACCACCATAATTGAAGTGACCTTGCCTCTTGAGTCTATTACAGGTTCGTAAACAAAATCAATAAATACAGTTTCATCAACGTCATTCCGGTTCAAGATAAGCTCATGTTCTCTTCCATGAAAGGCAATTCCGGTTGTAATTACCTGCTGCATAATCGGTGAATATATTTCTGTAGCTTCAGCTACCGCCTCCCAAATAACACGTTTTTCGACCTGATTTCTCGGTTTTCCGATCAACTCCAGATAACCTTCATTCACATCAGTTACAACCAAATCTCCAGCCCGGATCACACATATCGCCACAGGTGCCTGCTTTATCAAATTTCTGAATCTTGCTTCGCTACGCAGCAATTCTTCATTGGATTCTGCAAGTTCTTCATTCGTAGCTGCCAATTCTTCATTGAGAGCGGCAAACTCCTCATTGGAAGCAGCCAGTTCTTCATTTATATCCTGCAGTTTCTGCTCACTCAGTTTTAGCTGTGTAATATCGATGCAGGAGCTGATAAAGCCGGCAAAACTCCCGTCATTAAGAAATCGGGGCGTTCCTTTTTTTAGCAACCAATGGTAAGACCCATCAGCTCCCAGCAACCGCATTTCAGCTGTATATGAAATTTTTAGATGAAATGCCTCCTGATGAATTTCTAAAAAACTTTGTTTATCTAAAGGATGAATTAAATCATGCCATCCCAAGCTGATAAGCTGATCTCCGGTTCGTCCGCTTAGTTGTGACCACGCTTTATTAAAATAAATCAACTGACCAGTCTCATCACGTACACCTATGAGTACATCCGTATTATCAGCCATAGACCTGAATCGCTCTTCACTTTCCACTAATGCCTTCACACGATCTTCTACCATCCGCTCCAACTGAGCATTCGTACGGGAAAGCTCTTCCCTGCTCGCATGGAGATCTTCATTAGTTGCAGCCAACTCCTCATTTGCTGCAGCAAGTTGCTCATTCAGTGACTGTTCACGAATCAGTAATCTCTTGTTCTGACTGGCTTGTTCCAGTTCGAGCCTATTGAGATAACGCTCAGTTACATCTATTGCCGTATGCAATATTGCCACTACTCGTCCGTCTGCATCCTTAATAGCACGGTATTCAAAATCAAAGTAATAGGTGCCGATTACGCCGTCTACCATTATTTCAGCCGCTGTATCATTTCCCGAAATAGTGATACCTTCACGCCATACCTTAGCAAACATTTCAATAAAAGGCTGACCAGTCAGCTCAGGCATTGCTTCTCCTAAGCCTTTTCCTATCACTTCCGACCCACGCCCCCAAATGTTTAGCATAGCCTCATTTGCAAATTCAATCCTTGCATTTTCACCGACATGTACAGCAGTAGCAATATTGGTAAAAGAGAGTACATTGATCAATTGTTCAAAGGTAAGAGATGGTACTGAGGCCTTCATTGTCTTTTTAGTTTCGGTACACGAAAATACGAAAATAGGAAAGATATTAAAGGTCCACACTACTGAAAGTATACCACAAATTGAATTTAATAAATATTTTCCTTAATAGGACTGTAGATTAAGAATTTACAGAATTGGTGATGATAGACATGAAGCAAAATAGAAACTGCCATAATGAAAAATTTGCTGTAATTTACGGCAATGTGGTATATAAAAATCCTTTGCTTATACTGCGCTGGATAATGAACTATAGCAATAATATCACGTAGTTACTTTTCAGAGCCTTACAAAACCCTATTTAATACTCATTGTCTTATGATTATCTCTATTAATTAAAAGCTAAGTACAATAGGGCATTAATGGAAATATTTTTTCATTTATAAATAGAAATATTCCACAAACCAATTAGCTGAATAACAATCCTGCAAGTGTATTCATTAAAATTTAATTCTAAAAGAGCGATAATTCATTATTAATTTCATACTTTTAACATAATAGAATTAATATTACATTTTTTATAATATTATTTTCAAAAACTACTACACCAAGAAACGAAACACCAATATGATTACTCACTTAGCAATTAAAAGGCAATTGCCTTTTTATATATTATTTTTAAATTTCGCATTACAAGCTCAAATTCCCGATTCCATTCAAACAATTAATGAGCAAAAGGAAGCTGTGAAATATCCTCAATTACAATTCAAAGGACTCTTCCAAGCCCGCTATCTTGTGGGAATGACCAAAGATGTCGATGTAAACGGACTTCATCATTCCGATGGCAGCGGAACAGACAACAATTTTATGCTAAAATATATGAGAGTTCAGGCAAGAGCACAAATCAGTAAACGAACTGAAGTTGTGGTTCTTGCGAACCTCGCCGATTTTAAAAATGACCCAAAATCCAGAGTTCTCGAAAATGCTTATTTGAAATACACTTTCAATCCGAAATTAGCCTTTACTGTAGGACAATTCAGACCGTGGTTTGGAATCGAGGAAACCTATCCTATTGATATTATTAAGTCTTTGGACTGGTCAAATCAATATACAGAATTTGGAAAATTAGGCTGGACAAGTTTCCAGATCGGACTTTCTGCAACGGGACAACTGGAATTTGGTGGAATTCCTTTTCAATATGCTGTTTCTGTTGTTAATGGAAACGGAAAGAACCAGGTTAATGATAATGATAACGGAAAACAATATTCATCACGATTAGTTTTTGGTTTAATTAAAAAATACAATTTAAATCTTGGTTTAAATGGTGGTATTGGCGAAGTTTTAAGCAAAAAAGTATACGCAGTAGGAATTGATTTAAGTTCACTCATTCAATTCGATTCGAAATGGAGTTTGGATATGCAGCTGGAAGCCAAACAGGCAACCAATCATCCTTTATATTTTGCTGTTGCTCCAGAACTTAGACCTAACAATCCCGACGAATATTTGATTCGTGGCGCCTATTTTCTCCCCAATTTAAGATATGAAGTCAATCACAGAAACCTGAGTGCTTTTGAATTATCCTGCCGTTATGAATATCTGGACACCAATTTCAGATTAAATTCAAATCCCAGACAAACGATTACTCCGATGTTTGGTTTAGAATTTTTGAAAAATTACGGGGCAAGAATTCAGTTGGGAGTTCAATTTGACCGATATAAACACAGCATTGCAAACACCACACAATACAACAACAATCTATTCATTGTTCAGGTACAAAGTCGATTTTAATCCTTAAAAACTAACTATTATGAAAGAAATAAGTATCAAAGCTGTCGCAATCACATTTGCCATTGCTCTTATCATATGGTTTATTCCCGCTCCGGAAGGCGTGGCAGAAAATGCGTGGCATTTATTTGCCATTTTTGCGGCGACTATTTTAGGAATCATTTTAAAAGCCGCTCCGATGGGAACAATGTGTATGATGGCGATTGGATTCACAGCACTCACGCAGGTTGTAGCTCCTGGAGATGCAGGAAAATCAATCACAAAAGCACTTTCCGGATTTGGAGATAAAGTGATTTGGTTAATAGGGATTTCATTTTTTATTGCAAGAGGATTCATTAAAACAGGTTTAGGAAACCGAATTGCCTTTTTATTCATCCGAATTTTTGGAAGAAGTTCATTGGGCTTGGCTTATGGTTTAGGTTTAGCTGATGTTTGCTTAGCTCCCGCAATTCCGAGTAACACCGCAAGAGGTGGTGGAATTATCTATCCGATTATGAAATCTATGGCGATTAGTTTCGATTCAGTTCCTGAGAAACCTGAGACACATAGAAAATTAGGTTCTTATTTAACATTAAACAGTTATTATATGAATCTGATTTCGTCTTCTATGTTTCTGACAGGAACGGCGAGCAATCCAATGTGTCAGAAGTTTGCAGCGAATTTGGGAATCAATATTACTTGGATGTCTTGGGCAGCCGCTGGTTTTGTTCCGGGATTGGTAGCGTTTTTTATTGTACCATTAGTTTTATACAAATTATATCCGCCTGAATTGAAGAAAACCGGTGATGCTCCGAAAATGGCGGCTGAAAAATTAAAAGAAATGGGACCGATTTCCAAAAACGAATGGCTGATGTTATTGGCATTTTTCATTTTATTAGCACTTTGGATTTTCGGCGGAGCTCTTTCGATTGATGCTACAACAACGGCTTTCATTGGCTTAACATTACTTCTTTTAACCTCAGTTTTAACTTGGGAAGATGTAAAATCTGAGAAAGGAGCCTGGGATACAATTGTTTGGTTTGCGGTATTGGTGATGATGGCGAGTTCACTGAACGAATTGGGATTTATCGGCTGGTTCAGTGATTTAATTAAAGTGAAAATCGGTGGAATGACTTGGACCGTTGCTTTTCCCGTAATAATTCTTGTATACTTTTTCAGTCATTATATTTTTGCGAGTGCGACAGCTCACGTTGCAGCAATGTATGCAGCATTGTTAGGAGTTGGTGTTGCAGTCGGAATTCCTCCAATGTTGTTGGCGATGATGCTTGGATTTTTAGGTTCGATTTACGGTGTGTTAACACATTATGGTCACGGTCCGGCTCCTGTATTTTTTGGAAGTGGATATGTTGATTTGAAAGCTTGGTGGCTTCGAGGTTTGGAAATCGGAATCGTTTTATTAATTATCTATATGGGAATTGGTGGACTCTGGATGAAAATCTTAGGCTATTATTAATTCAAAAAAATCAACAAGTATGTTGTCAACCTTATTAAGAAAAATGCTGATGTGTCTTACAGGGCTTTTCCTGGTTTTTTTTCTATTGATTCATTTCTTGGGAAATTTTCAATTATTTTTACCTCAAGAACAGGCACATCTTCAGTTTAATGCTTATTCGCATTTTCTGTCAGGAAATATTCTCATTAAAATTGTTTCTTATGTGTTATATGCAAGTATTATCCTTCACGCTTTGGATGGATTAATTATTACTTTAAAAAATAAAAAATCCGGAGCGAATTATCAATCCGACCAACGCGGAAGAGCCAGTAAATGGTATTCCAGAAATATGGGAATTCTTGGAACAATATTGTTGATTTTCTTAGTGATTCATTTTCAGAATTTCTGGTATGTCTATAAATTCGGAAAACCGCCTTTGGATGAAAATGGAAATAAAGACCTTTATATTCTTGTGATTACTGTTTTTAAAGAATGGTGGTATGTCATTATTTATGTCATATCAATGATTGCTTTATGTTATCATTTAATACACGGAATTTACAGCGCTGTCAGAACATTAGGATTATTTCATCCGAAGTTTGTAAAATGGTTCAAAACTGTTGGAATCGCTTATTCAATCATCATCAGTGTTGGATTTGCCTTGATGCCGATTTATATATTCTTCACTTACCGTTAAATTGAAAACTTATGATTTTAGATTCAAAAATACCGGAAGGTTCTTTAGAACAGAAATGGGAAAATTATAAAAAAGCTGCCAAGCTTGTCAATCCTGCCAACCGAAAAAAATTGGATATTATCGTTGTCGGAACGGGTTTAGCTGGAAGTTCTATCGCTGCATCTTTGGGCGAAATGGGCTATAATGTGAAATCCTTCTGTTTTCAGGACAGCCCGAGAAGAGCGCATTCTGTAGCTGCACAAGGCGGAGTAAATGCTGCCAAAAATTATAAAAATGACGGCGACAGTGTTTACAGAATGTTCGTTGACACTTTAAAAGGCGGAGATTTCAGAGCCCGTGAAGCCAATGTTTATCGTATGGCTGAATGCTCATTAAATCTTATCGACCAAGCCGTTGCACAAGGCGTTCCGTTCGGACGAGAATATGGTGGTTATCTGAATAACCGTTCTTTCGGAGGTGTTCAGGTAAGCCGGACTTTTTATGCGAGAGGACAAACCGGACAACAATTGCTTTTAGGAGCTTATCAGGCTTTGATGCGGCAGGTCGGAAAGAAAACTGTTCAGCTATTTTCAAGACACGAAATGCTGGATTTAGTAATGATTGATGGAAAAGCACGAGGTATCATCGTCAGAAATTTAGACACTGGAAAAATTGAAAGACACGCTGCACACGCAGTTGTTTTGGCAACCGGCGGTTATGGAAAAATATATTATTTATCGACATTGGCGATGGGTTGCAACGGTTCTGCGATTTGGCGGGCTCATAAAAAAGGAGCATTGATGGCTTCCCCAAGCTGGATTCAGGTACACCCTACTTCACTTCCGCAGTCCGGAGATTATCAGTCGAAGTTAACGTTGATGTCGGAATCTTTGCGAAATGACGGCAGAATATGGGTTCCGCTAAAAGAAAATGAAACCCGAAAACCAAACGATATTCCCGAAAATGAAAGAGATTATTATCTCGAAAGACGATATCCTGCTTTTGGAAATTTAGCACCAAGAGACATTTCTTCGAGAGCTGCGAAAGAAAGAATTGATGCAGGTTTCGGAATCGGCCCGTTGAAAAATGCAGTTTATCTTGATTTTTCTAAAGCCATTAAAGAACAGGGAAAAGAAAAAATTCAAGAGAAGTATGGAAATTTATTTGATATGTATCTTAAAATCACAGGATATGATGCCTACAAAGAACCAATGATGATTTCGCCTTCCGCGCACTTTTCGATGGGCGGACTTTGGGTGGATTATGAATTGATGACCACCATTCCAGGATTAGTTGCTTTAGGAGAAGCTAATTTCGCAGACCACGGAGCGAACCGCTTGGGTGCAAATTCCCTGCTTCAGGCATCTGTTGACGGCTATTTTATTGCACCTTATACTATCGCCAATTATTTATCCAATGAAATCCATACCGGAAAAATTTCAACGGATGACATTGAATTTGAAAAAGCTGAAAATCGTATGAAACAGCAAATCGAAAGTTTTATCAATATCAATGGAACAAAAACGGTTGATTATTTTCATAAAACATTTGGAAAGATCCTTTACGATTACTGTGGTTTAGCCCGAAATGAAGAAGGTTTAAAATATGCCATCAAAGAAATCCGAAAACTGAAACAGGAATTTTATAAAGACGTCAAAGTTTCCGGACAAGGAAATCAAATGAATACCGAGTTAGAAAAAGCCGGTCGCGTTGCCGATTATTTTGAAATTGGTGAACTGATGTGTTACGATGCTTTAACCCGAAACGAATCTTGTGGAGCGCATTTTCGTGAAGAGTACCAAACGCCCGACGGAGAAGCTTTAAGGAATGATTCTGAATTTCAATTCATTTCAGCCTGGGCTTGGAAAGGCGAAAATAGCGAGCCGGAACTTATCAAAGAACCTTTATTTTTTGAAGAAATACAACCTACTGTAAGAAGTTATAAATAATATTGAAGTAAAAAGAGCCACGTGGTTGAAGTAAAGACCTTGAAAGAAGACATTGACATAAAAATTAATCACCATTAAAGATTACACAAAATACAGAAATTATGGATTTACATCTAAAAATATGGCGGCAGAAAGATAATCAAAGTGAAGGCAAACTGGTAAATTATCATTTATTTGATTGTTTAAATCGATTTTATTGTCAATAGCCTGTAAGATATTGGCAATTTTCTTTTGTATCTTTATTTCAGGAAGAGTTATTTTTAAATTATAATAACTATCAAAGGTCATACTTGAACACCTGTTCCTGTATTTAGATTCTCTAAATCTAATATTTTAAGATAGTTATAAAGAAAATAAGGTTCAGCAAATTGTTCATTAATTTCTGTATAATACAATGTATCTACCGTCCAAAATGGGACTTTTGAAAATTGAATGTTATGCAAACTTCCCTTTCTTGGGAGTAAAATACTTGGTTTATTATAGAGATATTGATTCCCAAAACGCATTATACCACCACTTCCAAAAATTGGAATATTACCATTCAAAATGCTTTTGTGATCTTTACCATTTCTGATTATTAATAACTGCCTTAAATCGTATATCTTCATTTTTAACTAATAAATTTTCGGTGAGCAATTTTCACATTAGCCTGATTTACCATTGCATAATGTAGTGTTGTATCAATTTTAACGTGACCTAATAACTTCTGAACCTGTTCGATAGGCATTCCTTTATCGATTGCCATTGTTGCTAGAGTTCTTCTGAATTTATGGGGGTGCACTTTATTTATTTTGGTTTTTTGTCCCAGTTTCCGCAATACACTTTCAATTCCACCAATAGAAAGTCGCTGATTAGGCTTTGATAAAGAGACGAATAAAGCTTCATTATCATCTTTTCTTGTTTGAAGATATTCTTTGAGATGAATTTTTGTTCTTGCATCAAAATAGACTTCACGCTGTTTGTTTCCTTTACCTGTAACAATACAAGAACGCTCGTGGAAATCAATGTCCTTAATATTTATTTTTACAAGTTCACCAACTCTAATACCAGTTGAGCTTAACATTTCGATGAGTGTTAAATCTCTTATTTGCTTGCAGTTGTCTCTAAGTATTTCTATGTCTTCATCACTAAGCACCTCCTTTATAGTTCTAGCGGTTTTAACTTTATGAATCCTTCTTACAGGACTTTTTAAAATATAATCTTCATCTTCTAACCAAGAAAAAAAACTTGAAAATATTCTGCGAATATTATCTATAGTGACTTTACTCGATTTTTTTGCTTCCTGATATTCTGACAGATAGAATCTTAAATCATTAGTAGAGATTTCTGTAACTTTCTTTTTTAGTTTTTGAAACAGAGTGTCTATGGTCGAAAAATAATATTTTAATGACTTTTCAGAACAACCTTCCACTTTTTTGGATGAAATGAATAAATTTAAAACGCTTGTATTATCAGTTTCCAACTCATCTTCATTATTTTTTTTGGGGTAACCGCAACAGAATGAAAAGATTGATATATTACCTTTTCAAGCATTATTAACTGTTGAAAGTTTAAAACTGTTTGCATTGCATTAATTATTTCTTGCTTCACTAATTCCTTCATTGTACTTAATTTTCTTAAATTTTTGAAGTCGCAAAGGAATGAAAAACAAAAATAGCCATAGTCGTACAATAAATGATAATTTATCTTACTATTTTATTCAACTTTAACCTGTCCGTTCATCAGCATAGGTAAAAGCCAGTCGCGGAGAGAGCTAAGTTGTTGGTTTTGTTGTGTGTTTTTTTTAATCTTTTTATCTAAGATTTGAACTTTAGCTTCAAATTTTTGCAATATATTTATTTGTGGACAAGCTAATTCCAGATTATGTAATTCATCCTTTGTTAGCGATCCAAATGTAGTTCCAACAGAATTTAAATAATCGAATTTCTTTTTAAAATTATTCATTTGATAGATTAGAAATGAGTTAAATCCCTCCTTACTATTGATAGCTGCTAACCCCCTTCCTATGCAACAGTTAGATAAAGCTATATTAATTGCTCCGATTGGAGCCCTAACACTTAGTAATATGTCGTCTTCAAAGGCATATCTTGTAGGTGCGTTTGTAAAAATCCTATTTTCAGGATATCTCCAACCAAAATCTGTAGATCCTTGAAAAAAAATCATACCTTCTTGTGATTCGTTAAATGATTCTCCACTTGGAGATTGTCCCATAGTAATATTTGCAATTTCCACGAGCGTCTTTGCTTCCCAACCCACAGGAATCTCTCTTTTCAAAACTTCATTCCAAATCATCTTGCCACCACTTGATTTATAAGGCTTTCCGTTTTCATCTGGAAAATCAAACTGCACAAACCAATAGTCGTACAGCGTTTTTGCCATACGCTCTAAATTATCATTTATTTGATTGTTCAAGTCAATTTTATAATCAATATTAGAAATCACTGAAACTATTTCCTGTTGCTGTTTTAAGCTAGGAATGTTTAATGATATTGGTTTTAATATATCAAATGTAATTTGAGGAAAGGAACCAATCCTATTTTCAGCTCGCATCTGTAAATAGTCCAAAGTGCCATCGTATGTTAAGAAATAGTAAATATATTTAGTCAATACATCTGTAGTTTTATTTCTTAACACCATTAGTTTAGTTGATACAACATAATCATTGGTTAGATGTATATTTACATAGGCATATCTTTTATTCTTTGGTCTTATTTCGCTAAATAAAATATCATCAAACTTTATTGTTTTTTTTGCTTGCCCCTTTAAATCAGAAACCTTAAAATAATTTTTACTCAGAATCTTTCCTTCTAAAATATCAGATGTATTGAGAAAAATAAGTTCTTCTTTATCAAATTTGTGTGTAATTGATATTGAATCTATCAAATCTGCTAACTTCCTATCCATACTTCAAGCTTTTAAGCTGTTCCTGAATTTTTACATCTAAAGCATTTCCTTCTGCAAAAAGACTTTGCAAATTTGTTTCAAAATTTTGCATCTTTTCTGCAAATTCTTCTGGCGTAATATCAACATATTCTATTTTAACTTCAAAATATTGCCCTGCAGAAAAAGAATAATTCTTTTCAGCAATTTGTTCTTTCGTTACTACAACAGACAGGTCTTCAACAGCCTGCTTTTGATTAAAGGTTTCCACAATTTTTGCTTCTTCATCTGGCGTTAAAACAGTACGTTGATTTTTGCCTTCTTTCACTGTTTGTCCCAGCTTAGAAGCATCCATTAAAATAATATGCTCGCTATCTGCTCTTTTATCAAAAAATAATACTGAGACATTGGTTCCTGTACTTGCAAATATGTTGCTTGGCATACTTACTACACCCCGAAGCCAACCATTACTAATTAACCTTTCACGAATTTTCTTTTCAATGCCACTTTGAGCAGTAATGAAACCTGTTGGAACAACAATAGCTGCCTGACCTTTTTCACTTAAACTGTGCATAATATGCTGAATAAACAAAAGATAAATCGCCATCGATTCTTTTTTGCTTTTCGGAACATTTGGAATTCCGGCAAAGAATCTTTGTTTAAAAGCATCTTTCTCAAGATCATCTCTAAAATCAGAAAAGTCTAACTTAAAAGGTGGATTAGAAACGATATAGTCAAACTTTGTATCTAAATAAAAAGGCTGTGCAATGGTGTTAGTTTTAATAATATTTGGAATTGAATGCGTAAGGCTGTTCAAAACCAAATTTAGACGTAACATATTGCTCGATTTCTGTGAAATGTCTTCTGAATAGATCGTGCAATTCTTTTCACCAATTTGATGAGCTAAACTCATCAACAAAGTTCCCGATCCTGCACTTGGATCATAACATTTTACACCTTTTACTTCATCCGGTACAAGAATTTTTGCCATAATACGGGCAACAGCGTGTGGTGTATAATATTCAGCATACTTACCACCGCTATCTGTGTTGTAATCTTTAATTAAATATTCAAAAATAGTTGCAAAGAAATCATATTTCTGAACAAACATTTCTTCAAAAGAAAACTCAAACAATTTATTAATCAATGCTTTTGCAAAAGCATCACGTTGAGAAGCATCAGAGATAAATTGTGTTAATTCATCAAATAAGGTATCTTTTGCACCACTAAATGATTTTACCGAAAACACATCAGCGTTTTCAATCGATATTTGCCTTAAAGTATCATCAAATGTTTTTCCAAAATCACTGTCATTTTGAATTGCGAACAAATGCGAAATCAAATGATCAGGATGCAATCTTGGAATATTAGGATCCAAGCTTGCCAGTAGAAACTGATATTCGTCATCACTCATCTCACGAAGTGCTTTAGAAAAATTCTCAGCATCTGTAAGTTGAGGTTGCTCTTCTTTTACCGCAAAGCGGAATTTATCATTTAGAAATTTATATAGAAATATTTGCGTAATAATCTTGAATTCATTTCCGTCATTTCCGAGTCCGTAATTGGCACATACACTTTTAAGATTATCGATTAAAGATTTTGTTTTAGTAATAAAGTTTATATCTTGAGTCATTATCTATATTGATATTGTTGTAAATATTCCTGTGAAATTAATTGATTTATTTTTTCTGTCGTTGAAAAGTCAATATTTATATTTTCTTTCTTTTTAAATTCATCAACAACAAGTTTTAGAAGATATCTTTTAAAGTACGCTTCATTTTTCACCATTTCCTCCTGATTGGTAATTGTTTCATCAACTTGTAATTTTACCTGCATCAATGCCCGGTGAAGTTGTGATTCTTTTGTGTTTAAAGTTCCTTTTTCTGACAAACGTTTGTGAATTCTGGCGTACTTATCGTCACTGTCATATTTAGCTTTTAGCAAGGCATTTTTTCTGTTCAATTCTTTGGCTTGGTCATAGATTTTCTGAAGAAGATGCATATTTTCTACCATATCTTCCTGAGTCACCTCACTAAGATTTTTTTTCTTGAAAATTCTTTCTAATTCAGCTCTAAGACTTACAAATTCAGGATCAAGCTGATCAAAATTAGTTTGTAAAGACTCTCTGGCTTTTCGTAAAATGTTTTTAAATTCATCAGCAAGTACCAATTCACTTTCATCGACTTTAACAAATTGAAAAATTATATCCTCTAAAGCTTCATTTAGAAGATTCCGGTTAGCTTCTTCGTTTCCGATGCTTTCTACAAGGTTTAGATTGTCAAGTCGATTTTGCGTTTCAATTAATAGACGATTGAGAAGTTCAAAATCTGTTATGCCTTTTAAAGCTTCATAACCATTTATAGCAATTAAGTTTTTTAACTCTTTTGCAGTTCGTAAAGCCTTTACAAGTCTAAGAAGTTCTTGCTTATCATTTAATTCCGCAATTTGTTGAGAAAACACTTCTTTATTAAGTGTGTCATAATGAAATAGTGTATCTTTTATTTCTTCAAGCTCTTGTTTAATCTCTTCTTCAGATTTAAATAGATGAGAGTACATTTCCATTTCATCACCCAGCTGTTCCTGTAATTCATCAAAATAGAGTTTATTGGTACGATCAAACGCCTTTGAAATGTCAGCAAAATCTACAACATATCCGTATCGGTACTTTTTGTAAGGACGATTAACTCTGGTAAGTGTCTGTAATAAATTATGATCTTGGATGACCCGCGCTAAATATAATTTTTTCAATCGTTTAGCATCAAAGCCTGTTAACAGCATATTATAAACAAACAAAATATCGACGTGTCCTTTTTTATACGCCTTTATAAGTTCCTTTCTAACCTGCTTGTCATTTTCATCGTGTAAAATTAAAGAAGCAGTCAATTTTGGTTCTTCTTTCAAGCCGTATTTTGCTCTTGGTTCTGCAACCATCAATACGCTTGCATCTGTTTCCTGTTCGCCATATTTCTCCTGAAATAAACGAAATAATTCTTTTGCCTGGTCTGCAGAATCACAAACTACCATCCCTCCCAGAGTAGTATCTTGCTGATCTTTACGGAATTTTATTAAATCACTGCAGATATAATCTAATAATGGCTCTGCAAATTTTGTATTTTTGTAAATGTCTTTTGCAGAAATATCACCACGCAAAACTTTAATCTCATCAATGACGTTCTGCATTTGCATTTTAAAATTACCCTCTATTTGCTCCCTTATCAATCGGAGCGTATATCCATCAGCAATAGACATATTGTAGTAATACTTATGGATATAATTTCCAAAAAGTAGTTTTGAATCATAATCTTTTGCAACTTCCTTCAATAATGGTGTTCCGGTAAGCGCAATTTTGATTGCATTTTTATCAGAATTAATAAGGTTTGCAAGATAATTTCCTTTCGGATTATATGAACGGTGCGCTTCATCTAAAAAATAGATTCTTTGAATATTTATATCATAAAACCTGTTTAAACTTTTATTTTTCTTAGAAACAAGATAGAGAAAGCTAAATAATGTAGATTTATCCAAGTGATATTCAATTTTTCAAACCTTATTAACAGCGCTTTGAAACTATCCAACCAAGCAT
>NZ_JBPCHW010000020.1:0-72365 GCF_051011795.1 Chryseobacterium sp. RLHN22 | reverse complement strand
AGCCAGGATCAAACTCTCCATTGTATGTTTGTTCTTGACTCACTCAAAGTTTTTTAACGCTTTAGTTTTTCCTTACTTGGTTGTTATATTGTATGTCAATGATCTTCAAATCTTCCGCTTTTTTTACATCGCTACTTTTCTGTCAGTTTCGCTCCGTATTTGCGAGTGCAAAAGTAATAACTTATTTTTAATTGACCAAATGTTTCTGAAAGAAATTTTAAAGTTTTTTGATGACCTTAAATTCTTGTTTCCATTCTCTCAACCTCACTCCTGCTCCCGTTTTACCGGACTGCAAAGATACAAATCTTTTTAAAACTCACAACTTTTATTTCTGAAAATTAAAAGTTTTTTTTCGATTTGTTTCTTTATTATATGATGCGTTATATTTATAATCCCATCTCTAATAAAAGTGATTCCTTAATGTTATCTGCTTATCTAAAAGCTCTTCTGCGCTACCTACAAACTCTCGTTTTCAGTGCGGCAAAAGTAGAAACTTTTACCTATACAATCCTAATTTATTTAACATAAAGTTTAATTTTAATTCATATTTAATCTTAACTTGCTGGTTCTGTGGTGGGAAAATTTTAAACTAATGTTTAATCGTAAGGATTCAGGATTCAAAGTTCAGGGTTGGGGGTGAAAGTTTAATGTTGAAGGGTTGAAATTGGAACAAGGGACATCAAGTTTAAAACTGAAGGGTGAAATCCGAGATGATGAAAGAAATATATTAAATACAGGATGCGGGTTTTTCAGCAAGGAAGCAAAAAATATGTGTGTGGGTTTGAGGGCGTGAGGATTGGGGATGGACATGAAAGATGGTTATTTTGATACAGGATGCGGGGATACGAGTTTTAGAATAAGGGACGTGGTACGGGAGGCGGGGTTCGAGATACGTGGTATCGCAGGCTGATAGTGAAGGAAGATTTGGACGAGATGCAGTGGAAAGCATTTTTTTTAAACAGAACATTGATAAGAAGGCTATTTTGCGTGTCGCTCCGATGGAGCTTAAAAATCTATTGGCCATCATCATCCTATAAAAGGCAGCTCCGGAGGAGCTGAATATGGGGAGGATTGGGGTGAATCGAACTGGAAAGAATATTGTTTAAGCAAGAGTAGCAAAGAGAGGTGAGATTATGTGCCGCTCCTAATGGAGATATAATTTTTTGGTGTATTCTTTTCTACAAAGGTTCAGCTCCGTAGGAGCTGAATACTGGGAAGTGTGTTTTGTAAAATAATCAGATCATCAATTTAAATTAACAACAAAATTTGCTTTTACAAACACTACCACCATAGCCCCGATCGAAACGGCATCCTTTTGTGATGAGGAACGAAGAGCAAAAGATACAGTGGAGAGCGGGAAATAGCTCCTGAAAAAAAAATACCCCAGAAAAAATATGGAACACCCTTGTATAAAGTAAAGATTACTGTAAATTATCCGGAAGGGCAATATTATTCTTTTTCATGTATTCTATCAGTTCATTGTATTTATCCTCGTAATCATTATTACCGCATTTATGAGAAATACTGCAGATGTCGGATGGCTTTATATTAAGGATGTCAGAAATTTTGGTGAGAATCTCGAGATTGATTTTCACTTTGGAGTTTTCTATATCTGAATATGCTTTTTGTGAAATTCCCATTTCGAATGCCATGTATTCCTGGGTAAGGTCACGTTCGCGTCTTATTTTCCTGATATTTTGTCCACAAATCTTCATCTCACAATTGCTTTAGTAGTTTTCGGTATATTTTAGAAGTATATCTAATAGCCTCAGACAAAGTTAGTAAATACCTTTGTCAAAACATTACACACGCAGCATGATATTTACTTTCGGGTAAGCAAAACCCTTGCTGAAGGGAAATTCAACGAAAAATATTGTTCGCTGCAAGATATAAGACTTATGGAGACGCAGAAATTTCATTATGACAATAATATTGTCAGAGCATTCCTCTATGCTACTATTGTATTCGGAATTATTGGTTTTATTTTAGGATTAACTGCCGCTTTGATGCTTTTTTATCCGGAGTTGCCTGAATTTTTATTCGGAACCGATGATACGACCATTCAGAGTTTACGAAGCGGAAACATTCAGGGATTGATTAACTCTCAGGGCGCTTTAGGTTTTGGAAGAATCAGAATGCTTCATACGAGTGCGGTGATTTTCGCCTTTGTCTGTAATTCTTTCTTCTGTGGCGCTTATTATAGTATGCAGAGATTGCTTAAAACAAGAATGTACAGCGATACCCTTTCATGGATCCATTTCTGGACATGGCAAATTATGATTATTGCGGTGGTGATTACTTTCTTAATGGGAATCAATACTTCAAAAGAATATGCGGAACACGAGTGGCCGATTGATATTTTAATCACTTTCTCTTGGGTTATTTTCGGAATCAATATGTTTGGAACGATTGTCAAAAGAAGAGTCCGTCATTTATATGTAGCGATTTGGTTTTACATTGCCACATGGATTGCAGTTGCGATGCTTCATATCTTTAATAATCTTGAAGTTCCGTTATCATTCACAAGCTGGAAATCCTATTCTGCTTATGCAGGAGTAAAAGACGCATTGGTTCAATGGTGGTATGGCCATAATGCAGTTGCATTCGTTTTGACAACTCCAGTTTTAGGCTTAATGTATTATTTTATGCCTAAAGCAGCTAACAGACCAGTGTTTTCATATAAACTTTCTATCATTCACTTTTGGTCGTTGATCTTCGTTTATCTTTGGGCAGGACCGCATCATTTACAATATACCGCACTTCCGGCATGGGCTCAAGCGGTGGGAACAGGTTTCTCAATTATGTTGATTGCTCCGTCTTGGGGTGGAATGCTGAATGGATTATTAACTTTAAGAGGAGCCTGGGATAAAGTAAGAGAAAATCCTATTCTTAAATTCTTCGTAGTCGCAGTAACCTGTTATGGAATGGCAACTTTTGAGGGACCGCTTTTAGCAACAAAATCTTTAAATAAAATCGGACATTACACCGACTGGGTGATTGGTCACGTTCACTTGGGTGCTTTGGGATGGAATGGTTTTATGGCTTTCGGAGTGGTGTATTATCTGATTCCGATTATGTGGAAGACTGAACTTTGGTCTAAAAAATTAGCCAACTGGCATTTCTGGCTGGGAACTTTAGGAATTATTTTCTACGCCGTACCAATGTATATTGCCGGATTTACACAAGGCTTAATGTGGAAACAGTTCAATCCAGACGGAACTTTATTATGGAAAAACTGGCTGGATACGGTTACTGCGATCATTCCCTACTTTAAAATGAGATTTTTAGGCGGATTATTTTATCTGGGGGGAGCAATTTTAATGGTGGTAAATGTTTACAAAACCATTAAATCAGGAAAATTCCAGAAAGAAGTTCCTGCAGAAGCTCCGGCTTTAGCCAATGTTGGAAGCGCAAGAAAAGAAGGCGAAGGAGTGCATCTCTGGCTGGAAAGAACTCCTCACCTATTATCAATACTCGCTTTCGTAGCCATTGCCATCGGTGGATTGGTAGAAATTGTTCCAACATTAACTGTGAAAAGCAACTTACCGATTATATCTGCTGTAAAACCTTATTCACCATTAGAATTAGAAGGAAGAGATCTGTATATAAGAGAAGGCTGTAATTCTTGCCACTCACAGATGATAAGACCTTTCCGTGATGAAGTCAACAGATTTGACGGGAAAAACGGACAATATTCTAAAGCCGGGGAATTTATTTATGACAGACCATTTTTATGGGGTTCAAAAAGAACAGGACCGGATCTTCACAGAGAAGGAGCAAGAAATCCCGATTCATGGCACTTTAAACACATGTACAATCCTAGAATTACGTCTGCAGGTTCGATTATGCCACGTTTCCCTTGGTTGATTACCAATAAGCTTGACCGCTCAAGAATGACAGATAAAATGTCTTTGATGAAAAATACATTTGATGTTCCTTATACAAAAGCACAAATCGATTCAGCCAACCAATGGGCAGATCATCAGTCTAAAGCTATTGTGAAAAGAATTTATGCTGAAGCAACCGATGTAAAAGACCAGATGGAAAAAGAGAAAGTCGCAAAAGGAAACCATTTCGTTCCGATGGAGCAAAGAGAAATTATCGCCATGATTGCCTATCTGCAAAGATTGGGAACAGACATTAAGACCGCAGAAATAAAAACAGCAAGTGTAGATTAATTTTAAATATCAATTAAAATGAAAACAAGAACTCCTATATCTATATATATTGCCATAACGATAGGCGTTACGGTGATGGCGTTCGAAATGTTCGCACAGGATTCCAACTATTTTTCTACACCTTTTTTCTGGGCATTGCTGATTATTATTACGATTTTACTGCTCATCATGAATTCTATCGGAGATTTGGTAGAAAACGAAAGATTCAGGAGGCTGACCGATGAAGAAAAACAAAACTATATTACCGAGAAAACCACTCCATATTTTCAGAAGCTTTGGAATTCGGCTTTCAAAAAACAGTCACAGTCTGAAGAAAAAGATATTCTGATCGACCATGGATTCGACGGAATTACTGAGCTCGACAACTCTTTACCCAAATGGTGGATTGGTCTTTTCTATTTCGGAATTATCTTCTGTGCAGTTTACATGATTGCATTTGCTTTCACAGACTACGCTCATCCCGACATAGAATATGATAAAGAATCTAAAATGCAGTTAGCTTCCATCGAAGAATACGAAAAAACAGCTCCTGCAATCAATCTCGAAACTGCAAAATACAGTTCAGATTACGTTTCGGAAGGTGAACAATTATTTAAAACCAATTGTGTAACCTGCCACGGAGACGGCGGAAAAGGTGGAATTGGTCCGAACTTAACAGACACACACTGGATTAATATCAAAGAAAAAAGTTTGTTTAAAAATGTTTTCTGGATGCTTGAAAACGGTTCACCAAACAATCCGACAATGCGACCATTCATCAAGGAAGGAACGATTACAGGAAGAGATGCCGAAAAAATTGCTTCCTATATCTATCATATCAATCAGGAAAAAGCGCCAATTACCGAAAAACAAGGCGGTGCTGCTCCACAAGGCGAAATTGCAAAATGGCAGGAATAAAATAACTCATCTAAATATATTTAACTATGAATTGAATCTCCATCAGATGGATGCCGCGGTTGTAACTCAACTAACATCTGAAAACCTATTCACTTAAATATTTCCATAATATTTAACATCAACTGAGGCATACATCAACACAAAAACCTGTTCACTGAGCAGGTTTTTGTCGTTCAAAACAGATACCACATTTACATTAAATTTCCCTAGATAGTCTTTGTTGGCAAACATATTGCTGAATAACTCTCAAAAAAAGTCTTTTCTACAGGATTTTAAAAAAAATTAATCATGGTAAAGCTCATCAAACTTCAAATTTTAAAGATATAAGACAGTAAGCAACAATTACACAATGATGAAAAAACGGTTCGCCAACACCCTAAAAGTATTGTAAACCTGTCTAAATCACCAAATTTTGAAACTGAAATTCAATAAACGAAAAATTCTCAGAGGTATTGTTATTACAATAATCTCTATTCTTGTTTTAATTATTCTGCTCATTTTAAGCTTAAGACTTCCCGCTGTTCAGAATTATGTAAAAGATAAATTGATTGTCTACCTGGAGAAAAAAATTAAAACCAAAGTAAGTCTCGATAAGGTTTATATTGGCTTTCCGAACAGTCTTGTGATGGAAAACCTGTATCTGAAAGGTCAGAATATCGATACGCTTTTAGCAGTAAAGAAATTCGATGTCGGTTTAGATATGTGGCAACTGATTAATTCCAAAGCTGATCTCACTTCGATTGATTTAGAAGGCGTTCGTGCAAATGTTGTCAGAAATCCGCAGGGAAAATTCAATTTTGATTATATTATTGATGCGTTCGCAACTTCTGATAAGGAACAGGAGCAAAAACCTTCAAAGCCCTTCATTATTTCATTAGATAAAATTAAACTGAAGGATATTGGGATTACTTTCAACGATCAGCAATCCCGAAATGATATTCAGGCTTATTTTAAATCATTCGATACGAGAGTTAAAACTTTTGACCTCCAAAACAACAATTACGCTGTAAATGATATTAATCTTGACGGATTAAAATTAAAACTTAAACAGGATTTGGTAGAGGAAGTTGCCAAGAATGTTGAAGAAAAAGTAGATTCTCTCAATCAGAAAAAGCAGATGAAATTAGGTTTAAACGGAATTAAACTCACCAATTTCGACATTGATTATGGCGATGACAACACCAAAACTTTTGCAAAAGTTCTGTTTAAGGAGTTGAGCACGAAAGTCAACAGCATCGATCTGGAAAACAACGATTACAATGTTGGGAATGTTTATCTGAAGAGAGCAAATATTAATGCTAACCTGTTCCTTCCAACAGACAATGCAAATCCTAAAAACGAAGAAAAACCGGAAGTTTCAAAAAGTGTCGCAAAAGAAAAGGCCTTGAAAGTTATTTTGGGAAAACTTCTTTTGGATGATGTAAAAGTAGCTTACAACAACACAGCAATTGCTCCTACCCGATCAGGAATGGATTTTAACCATCTTAATTTTGCTAAATTAAATCTCGATGTCCGAAATTTTAAAATGGAAAACAACGGTTTTGCAGGTTCTGTAAAATCAGCGGAAATTCAGGAATCAAGAGGTTTGAATGTACAAAAATTCAATACCGATTTTGTTTATGCTGAAAAAGAAGCCTATCTGAAAAACCTTTATCTGCAGACTCCGAAAACAATTTTAAGAGATGAAGTGGTTTTAAATTATAATTCAATCGAGCAATTATCTTCAAATTTGGGAGCAGTAAAAATTTCCGCCGACATCCGTGATTCTAAGATTGGTTTTTCTGATATTTTAAATTTGGCTCCGACTTTAAGAAACACCGCGCCATTCAATAAATATCCGAACGCAACTTTAAATGTAAATGCTTTCATAAGAGGAACAGTAAATGATTTATCGATTCAGAATTTAAAAGTTTCAGGATTGGATAAACTCAGAGTTTTGGCTTCAGGAAAAATCAAAAACGCGATGAATCCGGATCAATTGTATTATGATTTAAATGTTGCCGAACTTTCTACTGCTTCAAAAACGATTTACAATTTAGTTCCGAAAAATACGATTCCAAATAATATTACTTTGCCTTCTTTCATGACCATTCGTGGAACTGCAAAAGGAAGTACTCAGATTTTTGATACCAATTTACGTCTGACTTCCACTTTAGGAAACGCGGCCGTAATTGCAAAAGCCGATATCAGAAGAAAAAACAGAGAAACTTTTGATGTAAAAGCCAACCTGCAAAGTTTACAGATCGGAAAAATCATTCAGAATAAATATTTAGGAAGTATTACAGCGAAAATCAATGCAAAAGGACAAGGTTTTGATCCGAAAATGATGTCTGCGAATCTTTCAGGAGATGTACAATCTGCAACATACAACGGTTATACTTATCAGAATATGAATCTGAAAGGGAAAATCAATCGTGGCGCTTATGATATTGATTTAAACTCAAAAGATCCGAATGCCAATTTACATCTTGCCGCTTCCGGAGTTTTCAATGATAATCCGACGGTAAAAGTGAATGGAAAAATCAATAAATTAGATTTAAACAAACTCGGATTTTACAGTTCGCCAATGATTATCGCCGGTGGAATTGACGGAGATTTTAAAAATCTGGATCCTGATAATTTAAATGGATATCTGAACTTACAGGATTTTGCCATTTCAGATACAAAAGAAGTGTATCCGCTTCAGGAAATCAAACTGAATGCGGTTTCTACAGCAGATTCAACTTTAATAAAATTCAACTCACAGATTGCGGATGTCGAATTGAACGGAAAATATAAACTGACTCAGATTTTCGGAGCTTTATCACAAACGGTTAATCAATATTATCAGTTCCAAAAACCTGGAAAAGCTCAAAAAATTGATGCAGGACAGTTTTTTACCATCAATGCATCCATTAAAAATGACGATCTCATCAGAAAATTTGTTCCGGATTTAAAGAGTTTTGAAACCATTAATATTATTGGAAATTACAATGCAGATTCGCAAATTATTGAGCTTGACGCAAAAATTCCACAAGTTTTGTATGGAACCAATTCTCTGGAAAATACAAGTTTAAAAATTGCCAATCAGAATCAGGCTTTACAATATGATCTAAATGTTGCAGCATTAAAAAGTGAAAGTTTTGCTTTAAATAAAGTCAATATCAATGGTGATGTTGCCAACAATATCATTAATTATAATATTACCACAAAAGATGATAAGGACGCAACACAGTTCCTGATTGCCGGAAATGCAAAATCGATGAATGACATTACGGAGATTTCTTTAAATCCGAATGGTTTAAAACTGAATTATATGGATTGGACGGTTGCTGAAAACAACAAAATCCAGATTTTCAGCCAGGGAATTGTGGCAGATAATTTCAGACTTTCCAATTCGGGAGCGGAAATTTCTTTACAGTCTGAAAGCAGTTCACCAACAAGTCCGCTGAATGTTTCTTTGAAAGATTTTAAAATTGAAACCATTACAGAAATTATCAAGAAAGATTCACTTTTAGCGAAAGGAACGATCAATGGAACGGCTCAACTGAGAGATTTAACCAAAAACATGACCTTCACTTCCGATATTGACGTGACCGATTTGTTTGTATTTGGAAATCCTGTCGGAAATCTTGATATTAAAGTTAATAATCAGTCAGCGAATCTTCTGAACGCAGATATTGCACTTTCTGGAAACAATAATGATGTGAAAATCTTAGGAAATTACAATACTTCATCGAGCAGCTTTGATTTAAATTTAAACATGAATCAGCTTCAAATGAAAACCTTGCAGGGCTTTACCGCAAATGCGATTACCAATACGGAAGGCTATCTTTCGGGAGATTTAAAAATTACCGGAACAACAACGGCACCGAAAATCTTAGGTGATGTAAAAATGAATAATGTCGGATTAATGATTGCTCAAACCGGAAGTGATTTCAGAAACATTAACGATAAAATCGGATTTACCAATAGAGGAATTGAGTTTGACAATTTTAAAATTAATGATAAAGACGGAAATTCTTTAAAAATCGACGGGCAGGTTTTAACACAGACCTATCGTGATTTTGCATTTAATCTTGATGTTGATGCCAAAGATTTCAAAGTGGTGAATTCAGAAAAATCAAATGATGCTTTAATGTATGGAATTCTGTCAATCGATGCAGCATTACAGGTCAAAGGAAATTTAGACTTACCGAAAGTTGACGGACGATTGGCGGTTTCGGATGATACTGATTTCACTTTTGTCCTTCCTCAATCTTCGCCTTCATTGCAGGAAAGAGACGGCATTGTAGAGTTTATCGACCAGGATCAGGTTGCTTTAAACAAAACCATTAAAGCAGATTCGATTGATTCGCAAAGTCCGATCAAAGGAATGGATGTAAATGTGAATATCGAACTGAGCAAAGAAGCAAAAATGTCGATCATCATTGATAAAGCCAACGGAGATTTTGTAAAACTTCAGGGTGAAGCCGATTTGACGGGTGGAATTGATCCTTCAGGGAAAACAACTTTAGTCGGTGTCTATCAGGTTGAAAAAGGAAGCTACGAAATGTCGGTAAGCGTTCTGAAAAGGAAATTTGACATTCAAAAAGGAAGTACAATTACCTGGACAGGAGAACCTACTACCGCAAATCTTGATATTACCGCCATTTATAAGACGCAGACTGCACCAATCGATTTGGTGGAGCAGCAGGTTGATCAAAATGAGCTCAATCAGTTTAAACAAAGGATTCCTTTCAATACATTATTGATTCTGAAAGGCGAATTATTAAAACCTGTTATCAGTTTTGATATTACAACCGACGAAAAAAATAATGCGGTTTCTTCTGCTGTAACCGAAACTGTAGAAGGCAAACTCGCCCAGCTGAGAGAAGATGAAAACGAAATGAACAAACAGGTTTTTGCATTGCTTTTACTGAACCGTTTTATTGGTGAAAATCCTTTCGAAAGCAATTCCGGCTTATCTGCAGAAACAATGGCGAGACAAAGTGTGAGTAAAATTCTTTCGCAGCAAATTAATAATCTGGCTTCCGATTTAATAAAAGGGGTTGATCTAAATTTTGATCTTGAATCTACCGAAGATTATTCGACCGGAAAACAAAACACAAGAACCGACCTGAATGTTGACATCAGCAAGAAACTACTGAATGACAGATTAAAAGTTTCTGTCGGATCTAATTTCGGGGTGGAAGGCGAAGCAAGACAAAATGAAAACACCACCAATATTGCAGGTGATGTAACAATAGATTATGCCCTTTCAAAAGACGGGAGATACACTCTGAGAGCATACCGTAAGAATGAATACCAGGTTGCGCTTCAGGGTCAAATCGTAGAAACAGGACTTGGTTTTGTGATTACACTTGATTATGACAAGTTTAGGGATATTTTCAGAAAATCAAGAAATAACCGAAACAGAGAAGGCATTCAGAACAAAAGAAATAAGGATAAAGAAGTGGTAGAATTCAAATAAAATTTTAACGCAAAGAGCGCAAAGGTTTTTTCACTACTAACTGTGGTATAAGTTCGCAAAGGCGTTTCACTCAGGAAAGAATTTAAATTCCGCCCTTTGAAAAAGACAATTATTAAAACATGAAAAACAAACTCAACATATACTGTAAATATTTTTTGGTTTCAGGGGTTACTGCGACAATTATATCCTGTAGCAACACCAAATTCCTGAAAGAAGGACAGCTTCTTTATACAGGAGCTGAAGTAAAAATAGAAAGCGATTCTTTATCTAAAAAAGAAAAATCTGAGCTGGAATCTGCCATTAAAGAAAATCTTACTCCGAAACCAAACTCCTCATTTTTAGGTTTAAGACCGAAGTTATATGCATATAATGTAACCAAAGAACCGAAGAAAGAGAAAGGACTAAGATACTGGCTGAAATATAAATTCGGGGAAGAACCAGTCTTGCTCGGCGATGTTGACAGAGAGTTCAATAAAGATATTATTGTTAATTATTCAGAAAATAAAGGCTACTTTAATGCAAGAGCTAAATATGATACCGTTTCAAAAAATAAAAAAGCAAAGGTTATTTATACTTTAAATCCGGGCGGAAGATATTTAATCAGCAATGTCAGCTTTCCTGCAGATTCTTCGGAAATCAATAAAGAAATTCAGGTTTTAAAAGACAGGACACGTTTAAAAGCAGGAAATCCGTTTGATCTGGATGTGATTAAAGCTGAAAGACAAAGGATTGATGACGGGCTGAAAGACAGAGGATTTTACTATTTTAATCCGGACAACATTATCGTTCAGGCAGACAGTACCGTAAGCAAGAAGAAAAATGATGTCGAGCTTATTGTAAAATTAAAAGACAATACTCCACAATTAGCCAAAGAGCAGTTTACCATTGATAAAGTTATTGTTTTTCCCAATTACAATCTTCGGGATGTAAAAAGAGGCAAATACAGTGTACCGATGAATCCTGATTCTCTGAAAGGTTATGAATATAATGATATTTATGTCGTTGATCCGCAGAAAAAATTCAAGCCAAGGGTTTTCGACCGTGCTTTATATTTTGAAAAAGGAGATTTATATAACCGCAAAGACCATAATCTTTCATTAAACAGATTGATCAGTCTCGGTGTTTTCAAATTTGTAAAGAATGAATTTGTGGTATCAGATTCTCTAAATCATAAGTTTGATGCTTATTATATTCTTACCCCAAGAGAACTTCAGTCATTACGCCTGGAAGCTTTGGGAAGAACCAATTCCGCCAATTATGCAGGTAGTGAATTGAATTTAAACTGGACCCAGAGAAACTTTTTCCGTGGAGCAGAGCAATTTAAAGCATCAGTTTATGGGGCGTTTGATGTACAAATTGGAGGGCCCGCTGATGCAGAAAATATTTTCAGAGCGGGAGCCAATGCACAGCTTTCGATTCCCAGAATTGTTGCGCCGTTCCGCTTTAATTCTTCGAGTGCTTTTGTCCCAAGAACCAATATTAAGTTAGGATATGAATTTCAAAACAGAACAACTTTATATACTTTAAATACGTTCAATGCGTCTTTTGGCTATCAGTGGAAAGAAAATGTGAGAAAAGAGCATGAGCTGAATGTGATTGATGTTTCATTAATTGATCCGGCAAAGGTAACTCCGAAGTTTGATTCTCTAGCTGCCAATAATCCTTATCTTCAAAGAATTACAGACCGGCAATTAATTTTTGGCCCTACCTATTCTTACACTTACTCTACCACCATGCTTCCGAGAAAAAATACCTTCTATTATAAAGGAATGCTGGATTTAGCAGGAAATATAACAGGTTTAGTTACAGGAGCTAACGCAAAAGAAGGAAAAGAGAAAACAATTTTCGGAATTCCTTTCAGCCAGTATGCCAAGATTGAAAACGATGTGCGTTTTTATCACAAGTTTACCGAAAAAACATCTTTAGCAACAAGACTGATTGCAGGAGTTGCCATTCCCTATGGAAATTCTGAACACATTCCTTTTGCACGGCAGTTTTTTGTGGGCGGAAGTAACAGTATCAGAGCATTCCGTGCCAGAACTTTAGGACCGGGAAGCTATGACCCGAGAACAGAAAACTCAACAAGAGCGATTTTTGATCAGGCCGGAGATGTTAAGCTTGAAATGAATGCAGAATACAGAGCCAATCTGTTTAAATTCTTAAACGTTGCCGCATTCGTAGATGCCGGAAATATCTGGTTAATTAACGATGAGTTTGATGATAATGGTAAAAATACCAGACCGGGTGGAAAATTCTCCAAGGAATTTTTAAGCGAAATTGCTGTCGGTGCAGGAGTTGGTTTAAGGCTAGACTTTTCTATACTGATTCTAAGACTCGATTTAGCAATGCCATTGAGAGTTCCATACTATGAAAAAGGCGACCGGTGGACCTTTGATAAGATCAATTTTGGAAGTGGAGCATGGAGAAGAGATAATCTGATTTTAAATATTGCCATTGGCTATCCATTCTAATGGTGGTAAAGATTACCTGATTTTTACTTTTAGTAGAATTTTTTAAACTTTGGTTTAAAACTTGAATAATTTAATAAGAACGGGCTTTAGCCCGTTTTTAATTAGGAACCATAAGATTGGTTTTGTCTAAACTTAATACTGATCGATCTAAACACACCAAATCATGCTAAAAGAACTAAAATTTTTCTGGGAAACAGCTAAAGAAACCTTTACAGAATGGAATAATTCATCCGCATCTAATGATTCTGCGAGTTTGGCGTATTATGCCATTTTCTCTATTCCCGGTTTATTGATCATTATTATCTGGATTGCCGGATATTTTTTTGGTGAAGAAGCCATTCGAGGACAAATCAGCACCCAGATTATAGGACTCATGGGACAGGATGTTGCCAAAAGTATTCAGGATATGATTGCCGGGGCATTGATTGATAAAGAAAATATTTTCATGAAAATCGTGGGAGTCGGATCATTGGTTTATGGTTCCACTACCCTGTTCTTCCAGTTACAAAAATCTTTGAACAATCTTTGGGAAGTGGAAGCCGCACCTAAAAAAGCATTGGTGAAATTTCTTCTGGATCGCGCTAACTCTTTAGGTATGATTCTTATTTTAGGCTTCTTACTGATGATTACAATGGTTTTGTCTTCCCTGATCAGCCTTTTCAATAATTTTATTACGACCTATTTCGGCCTGGAAACCTATCTGATCGTTGAAATCATCAATTTTGCGGTAGGTTTTGCAGTAGTGGTCGTACTGTTTGCATTAATGTTTAAAGTGCTTCCGGATGCAGAAATCAGCTGGAGATCTGTGTGGAAAGGTGCAATTCTTACAGCCTTTCTTTTCACGTTGGGTAAATTTTTACTGAGCCTTTATTTCAGTCAGTTTAAACCAACCTCAGCATTTGGGACTGCAGGAACAGTGATTTTAATTATGATGTGGATCAATTATTCTTGTATGCTGATCTTTTTCGGTGCCGAATTCACCAAAGTTTACACATACAAAAAAGGCTACAAGATCATTCCTTCAAAACATGCGAAATGGAGCAGCGCAAAGCTGTATCGTGACAGTCAGGTTCAAAACGAGAATAAGATTTAAAATAAAAATCCTCCCGAAAATTTCAGGAGGATTAGTTTTTACATTCTGTTTACAGTTTCTATTCCTAATAAACTTAGTGATTTCTGTATCGTTCTTGCGGTAAGGTTTGATAAATTCAGGCGCATCTGCTTTAGATTTTCATCTTCCTGATTTAAAATCGGATTACTTTGATAGAACGAGTTATAAGTTTTAACCAAATCATAAACATAATTTGCCACTAAAGCCGGACTTAAGACTTCCGCCGCTTTTTCAACTACTGACTTATAATTACCGAGCTGTACGATCAATTCTTTTTCAGACTGATTCAATTCTACATCTGAAACTTCTCTGTAAAGGTAATTGGCTTTAATCAGTAACGATTGAATACGTGCGTAAGTATATTGAATAAAAGGTCCTGTGTTTCCATTAAAATCGATACTTTCTTCAGGATTGAAAAGCATTTTTTTCTTTGGATCAACTTTCAGCATGAAATACTTCAATGCCCCCATTCCTACATTTTCGTAGTTTTTTTCTTTTTCTTCTGCCGTTAAATTTTCAAGCTTTCCTAACTCTTCAGATTTAGCTTTGGCAATGTCATGCATTTCCTGCATCAGATCATCTGCATCTACAACTGTTCCTTCACGGGATTTCATTTTTCCATTCGGAAGCTCAACCATTCCGTAAGATAAATGATATAGCTGATCTGCCCATTCATATCCCAATTTTCCTAAAATTTTAAATAAAACCTGGAAGTGATAATCCTGCTCGTTTCCTACCGTATAAATTAATTTCTGAATATTATTTTCTTTGAAACGTTCTACGGCCGTTCCCAAATCTTGTGTCATATATACAGAAGTTCCGTCTGAACGAAGCAACAATTTCTGATCTAAACCTTCATCCGTTAAATCACACCACACCGAGCCATCCTCTTTCTGATACAGAACACCCTTATCTAAGCCTTCCTGAATAAGGTCTTTTCCTAAAATATACGTATTGCTTTCGTACTGAACCTGATCGAAATCTACTCCTAATCTATTATATGTTTCGTTGAAACCTTTATAAACCCAAGAATTCATTTCGTTCCAGAGGTTTCTTACTTTTTCATCTCCGTTTTCCCAATCCAACAACATTTTCTGAGCTTCTTTCATGATCTCAGTAAGCGGCTTGCAGATTTCTTTTAGATTTGATTTTTCAGATTCAAGCTTGCTTTCAATTTCTATGATTTCTTTAAATAAACCTGTAAATGTTTTAGTCTGTGCTCTGACAATTTCCATTTCTTTTTCATCGGAAATTTTCTCTTCTACATTTTTAGAAATAATTTCTTCCACTTTTTTAGGAACCGCAGAAATCAATGAATCGTTATCCAAAGCTGCCTGAAATTGTTTTTTAAACTCTTCATGCAATGTAGATAATTCCGATACATCTGCTATCTGAATGGCTTCTTTTTTCTTATTTTCAAGAAGATCTATTTTTTCGTTTAAACTTTTGACTTCTTCTTTTTTAGGAGTATCAAAACGTTCAAAATTATTTACTCTAAAATCATTAAAGATAATATTGGTCTGCTTTTTCAATTCCTTGTCAAACTCTACATAATATTTTCCAACGAAATGGTCTCCTTTTGTATCAGTAGATTCCGGAGTTTCTCCTTTTCCAAATTTCTCCCAGGCCAGCATCGATTTACAGATGTGTATTCCTCTGTCGTTGATAATCTGTGTTTTAATCACATCATAACCTGCTTCTTCCAAAATTTGAGCAACCGAAAAACCTAATAAATTATTTCTAACATGTCCTAAGTGAAGCGGTTTATTGGTATTCGGTGAAGAATATTCTACCATTACAGCAGCATTTTTCTTTTCAATCGTTGAAAACTGATCTGTTACCGTTTTAAACTGATCAACAAAAAACTGATTTTTAACTTTTACATTTAAAAAACCTTTTACCACATTGAAGCTTTCCAACAAGTCGGTCTGAGTTGTTAAAGCTTCTCCTAGTTCCACGCCAATACTTTCAGGATTTTTTTTCAATTGTTTTACCAAAGGAAAGGTAACAATAGTAAAATCGCCTTCAAACTCGGTTTTATTCTCCTGAATTTCAAGCTTTATATCTTTCAGCTGATAGACATTAAGGATAACCTCTGTCAGTTTCTGTTCTATGATATCTTTAATATTCATTATTCTAATTTGAATTGCAAATATACGGAAATAAAAAACCGCACTAAGGCGGTTTTAATATGAATGTTAAAATAGGTGTGTTTATTAATTTGTATCCCAAATTAGTTTAGTATCCATTTTATCGCCGCCAATTGCGCTTGATGCAGCTTGATAGTTGGCGGTGTTCAAAGTCTGAACCGAAGTTGGATAAAATAATCTTGTTGGCAAATCTGTCAGTCCGGCAATCAAAGATGTAAATGTGTATGTTGTTTGTCCACTTGTTGTCGGCACATTTAAATTCGCAGTTTGGCCAGGTTTCAATAAAGTATTTGGGTACCCTGTTCTTCTGTATTCTGCCCACGCTTCATACGGTTGCATAAATAGTGCAATATATTTTTGTGTAAGCACATTTGCCTGGTTTGCTGGTGGCAAATTGTTTACATAAGCAGTAATATCTGCAGGGGCTACACCCCATCTTTGCATTGAAGCGGTTACTCCATTCACATAGTTTGTCTGCGACCAACCATTTGCTTCAGCCAATAAGAATTGTACTTCAGCATATTCCATTAAAATTTCAGTGTATGCAGGTTTCAAGACATTGGTACTAAAAAAATTAGAAGAGGCTGTCTGGCTTGCCGTCAATGAACTTGGAATTCCATATGGCATTCCATTATAATCTGCAGGATCCGTAGACTCTGTTACATTATTATTTAAAATCATCGTCTGTGTTGCTCCGACAGGACTTGCATATTTGAAAAGTCTTTTATCTAAACCAAAACTTCCTGTAGTTCCTTTTAATAAATTGACAAAGGTTTTAGAAATGGCAAAATCTGATCTCTCTCTAAAATCATTAAATAAAGGAGATGGATTTACTAGATTATTTTCATAGGTTAAACCTACAGTATCATCATTTGATGTCATTACACCCGAAGCAATCGCATCGGTGATGTGACCAGCGGCAGAAGGTATCACATTTTTAACTCGAGTTGCAACTCGTAAACGAAGAGAATTGGCAAACTTTTTTAATTTCTCACCGGAACCAAAAAGAGCGTCTCCTGTAGTAAAAACCACTTTGCTTTCATCGATCATTTCAGAAGCTTCTTTTAATTCCTTAAGAATATCAGTATATACTTTTTGCTGACTGGCAAACTTTGGCTGTAATGTAGCGTCTATATTTAAAGCTTGGAAATCAGAATCCTTGTTTCCATAAGAATAATAAGGAATATCACCAAAAGAATCTGCTAAATTTAAAAAAACGTACGAAAGCATAACTCTAGCGGCGGCAATTTGATTATTGTTAGGACCATAAGCTGACATCTGTGCTGAAGTTGTTGGATCGGTATTCAAATCCAGAATCTGTTTATAATCCTGTGCGACTCTATACGAAAAGCTCCATAAAGATACTCCTGTTGAAAGCCGATACTGGTATCTATCCTCCTCTGTATAGCCGGTTTGCGCAGAATATTGTACCCATGGCAAAACGATTCGACCTGATTGCCATTCATCTCTGGTATTATCCATTAGCTCTTTATTAGCACTATTGAAAATACCATATGTAAGTGGTTTATCTGTTGAGTTGGGATTAACATCTATTTCATCAAATTGATCTGAGCAACTATTTGAGATTAATGCAAATGCTGAAACTGATAAGATTAAAACTATTTTTTTCATTCTAATTAAAATTTAAAGTTAACATTGAAACCAAATGTTCTTGTTGAAGGAAGTGAACCTCCTTCCATTCCCTGTATGTTTCCAGAACCATAAGAAGTATTTTCAGGATCTATGCCTTTATTTGCTAAATTCCAGGCAAATAAATTTCGGGCAAATGCCGAAATTCGTACTCCTTGGAAGACATTTCCAATCAAAGATTTCGGAAGGTCGTACCCAATTGTAACATCTCTTAACTTTACATAACTTGCGTCAAAAACGTTTTGAGCATCAACAGTATTATAGTATGTACTTCCCCATGTTTGCGCATCAAGAAGTATATCGTTAGGAGTACCATCTTCTTTCACGCCGGAAAGAACAATTCCTGCTTCTCTATTTCCTCCAAGTGCAGTTTCTTCAAGCATACCTGAATACATTCCCCACATATTTGTTGTAGAAAAATATTTTCCGCCCTGTTGAATATCAATTAGGAATGATAAACTCAATGATTTATACTTTAAAGTATTTCTAAAACCCATGTTATACTTAGGTAGAATAGAGCCCAGAGAAGTGAGTTCTGATGCCTTATAAAATCCATTTTCATCTACCACTTTGTTGCCATTTGCATCGTATACATAATCTGTACCTAGTATAGTACCATAAGCCTGCCCTACTTGAGCAACGAGCTGAGCTCTAAATGGTGCATTAGTAAGGACATAATTTTGAAGGTCTCCATATAAATTAACAAGCTTATTTCGGTTTCTAGCAAAATTCCAAGTTAAATCCCAAGAAAAATTTTCATTTCGCACAGGTGCAACCGTTACCATTGCCTCAATACCTTTGTTCGTCATTTCCCCTGCATTAATTCTCTGATACAAGAAACCCGTAGACGGATCGATCGGTAATGCAATAATCAGATCTTTCGATTTAGTAGAATAATAAGTAACATCGAAGCTCAATCTATTTTTAAATAAACTTGCTTCAACACCAAATTCTTGTGTAACTTTAAGTTCAGGTTTAATATTTACATCATTTCTTATACTTGGATTTGAATACTGAGGAGAACCATTAAAAGGAAGACCAATTTCTGTATAAGTCAGTCTGCTGTAAGGATCGGTGCCCAAAGCAATACTAGACCACCCTGCACGAATTTTTCCGAATGATAACCAATCTGTCTTCAAAACTCGCGAGAAAACAAAGCTTCCTGTTAAAGATGGATAAAATTGATCATCATTTAACATCGAAAACCAGTCATTTCTTCCTGTAGCTTCCAAGAACAACATATCTTTATACCCTAATGATATTGAACCAAATATACTTTTAATAGATGAGTGAAATTCACGGTTCGTAGCTAATGAGTTCTCTACACCATTATTCAAATTATACAAACCAGGGATAATGAGACCACCAACCGTAGTTCCATTCAGCCAGCTCATTTTGTTATCCCTAATATTAAAACCTGCAAACGCATTTAAACTAAAGTCGCCAAAATTATTATTATAATGTGCTCTACCTTCGTAATTAAATTCTGAAACATTTCTCTTTTCAATCGTATAATTGGAAATTGCTTGGGAACCTACAGCTACCCTAGTACTGATATTTTGGCTATAAGTGTCAGCATAAACTTTTCCGGTTACATAAAAATGCTTATCAAAATTATAAGTTAATCCTGCATTTCCAAAGAAGCGATGTCTACTGTCTGCAGAAGTATTTTCATATATAGTCCAATATGGGTTGTCTGAATATTTAGGAGCAGCATTATCCCACGAAGTCCTGTTCCATGTCCTTTGGCTGCCATCCGCCAATTTGTATTCTTTTAGCTTTTCGAAATCCAAATTTCTCTGTCCAAACTGATAAAACTTCTGCGCTACTGAGTTATCACCATATCCAATTTCAGGACGGTTAAATCCTTCTGTATGGACATAGTTTAGTACTGCATCTGCTTTTAATTTATCTGATAGCTTGGAATTGATATTCATACTAAAATTATCTTTTTTAATCTTAGATGTAGGTACAATCCCGGAAATATTCGTATTTGTGTAAGATAAGCGGACATTGGTGTCACCAAAAGATTTTGCTACAGATAAGTTATTAGTATATGCAACACCCGTATTGAAAAAAGAATCCACATCTTTATTAGGAGCAACAAAAGGTACTGGTTTTAAATAATCATTGGAAAATTCTGGATCGAATGCATACCAAGGAAGATACATCAAGCTCGGATTGTATCTTGGGCCCCAAGATGCATCAGTTTGATATTCCTGAATATTATAGGTTGTACCATTTATATCTTGGGTGGGCAAGGTAAACTGAGAACCGCCACCGTAAAGATTCTGAAGTTTTGGACGAATATAAATATCTTCAAATGCTACACCTGTATTAAGTTGGATGTCCGTACGACCTTTCTTGGCTGATTTTGTTGTATAAAGAATTGCTCCGTTACCTGCTCTTGAACCATATAATGCTGCCGCAGGTCCACCTTTTAAAACCGTTACACTTTCGATGTCATCCGGATTGATATCGAAAGATGCATCTCCATAGTCCCTACCTCCCGCACCTCTCTGTGTGTCAATATCATTTACGTTGGAGTTATCTAAAGGAACACCATCTACAATAATTAACGGTCTGTTTTCTCCTGTAATTGAACTGATTCCACGCATTGTGATCCTTGTTGATCCTCCCATGGTGCTTGGTGCAGTTACCTGAACACCCGCAACATTACCAGACAATGCACTTACCGCATTCGTCTGTCCTGCATCTGAAATTATATCACCTTTGATTTCTTGAGAAGCGTAACCAAGTGCCTTTTTCTCTCTTTTTATTCCGAGTGCAGTAACGACTACACCCTCTATTTCCTGTGTTTTTAAAGTATCTCCCGGTTTTGTTTCTTGCGCTTGGGCAACCACAAAAGACGAGGAAAGTACTACAAGTAGTACACCTGATGTGAGTTTTTTCATATTAATACTTAATTTTGTGAAGACAAAGTTGTAAAAACTTCTTTTATAAAACTGTTAAAATTTAAAAAAATTATTATTGTTAACATAATATTTGCCTTTTTAATCGGTTTCTAAAAAGACAAACTGTTAAAATTTATGGATTTAATAAAAAAATGGTCAGAAAATTACATCGAAGCTGGTTGCGATGAAGTAGGTAGAGGTTGTTTAAGCGGACCTGTAGTTGCTGCGGCTGTAATTTTGGATGAAGAGTTTGAGCAAAATCTTGTAAATGATTCGAAAAAATTAAGCTTCAAAACAAGGATGGATCTTGATCATTATATCAGAGATAATGTGAAGTGTTTTGCCATTGCAGAACTTCCTCCCGCTTTCATTGATGAGCATAACATATTGAATGCGAGCATTCATGCAATGCACAATGCATTAGATAAACTGACAGTAAGACCGGAGCTTATTTTGGTTGATGGAAATAAATTTCATCCTTATAACTTTATTCCTCACCAATGCATTATTAAAGGAGATTCTAAGGTTTTGTCAATTGCAGCCGCATCTATTTTAGCAAAAAATTACCGTGACAAGCTGATGATAAAACTGCATGAAGAGCATCCCGAATATGGATGGAATACCAATTTCGGTTATGCAACGAAAAAACATCAGGAAGCTCTGATAAAGCATGGAATAACCAAATATCACAGACATTCTTTCAGGCTTAAGTATGATTAAATTTCCATAAGCGAAAATTGTCATGTTAAAAATTGTTCATACTGAAATTTAAAATCATTCTAAATAATAAACAAATGTTACAAATTGGAAATTAAATTATTGATTTACTTAAACTTACAAATAGATTTTACTTTCAGCTCAAATTCAAGATTAAAATCTTATTTAAAAGAATCAAGCTAAATTTCGTTTTCTATGATAAGAATGGTATAAAAAAAGAGAAGCTATGTAGCTTCTCTCTCTTTTACAATATAATATTATTTCTTTTTACTTCTCTGCTCTTGTGCTTTCTGCTGTTCCTGAGCCTTCTCCATCATTTCTCTCATTCGTTTCTGGAACTTTCCTTCAGCTTTAGGCTTTTCTTTATTCGCCTGAATCTGGGCGTGAATTTTCTTCTCATCCAAAATCACATATTTAATGACAAGAATGATTAAAATGTTGATTGCATTCGAAACAAAATAATACCATGATAGACCTGATGCAGAAGTATTCAGGAAGAATAAGAAGGTGATTGGGAAAATGTACATAATCACTTTCATATTTGGCATTCCTTCCTGCTGTGGTTGCTGCATATTTCCTGAAGTCATTACCGTATAAATTAAAATCACAACTGTACAAGCCAATGCAAAAACACTTAAATGATCTCCCAGGAAAGGAATTTTAAATGGTAATTTAATCAAATCATCATAAGCCGTAAGATCTTTTGCAAACCAGAACCCTTGTCCTCTCAAGTCGATAAAGTTCGGGAAGAATCTGAATAATGCATAGAAAATAGGAATCTGCACCAACGCCGGAAGACATCCAGCCATTTGATTTACCCCAGCTTTTCTATATACTTCCATCGTAGCCTGTTGCTTTTTCATAGGATCTGCGTCCTTGAATTTAGCATTGACCTCATCAATTTCCGGACGGATCACTCTCATCATCGCACTCAATTTATGCTGCTTATACATAATCGGTGACAAGATTAATTTCACAATAATTGTCATAATGAAAATTACCCAACCTGCTGTTAATCCCCATCCCGCAATGATACTATATAACCACATGAAGAAATAACGGTTCATGGCCCCGATGAAAGACCAACCTAACGGAAGAATTTCGTCAAAGTTTTTATCGT
Organism: Chryseobacterium sp. RLHN22; assembly: GCF_051011795.1. NCBI lineage: Bacteria > Pseudomonadati > Bacteroidota > Flavobacteriia > Flavobacteriales > Weeksellaceae > Chryseobacterium > Chryseobacterium sp. RLHN22. The sequence goes on along the minus strand of NZ_JBPCHW010000020.1, from coordinate 49,704 downwards.
AAGACTTTAATAACGGCAAATCTAAAGGCATAAAATACCACGTGAAGTCCTGATTAAACTCTCCCCCGTTCATGGTAACAAAACCTTCGAAGTTTAATTTTTTCAGATATTCGCCTTCTTCAATCGTTTCCTGATTTCCTTTACTTTGCGTGAAACCTGTTTTAGATTCAATGACAGAAGAGAAAAACTGTTGTTTTACACCAATCCAGTTAAGTGTTTCTTTGTCTTCCTCCATTGTTGTTCTTCCATCATAATCATAATCTTTATAATTATTGAAAGCATAGGCAAATTCCGAATGAGACTGTTCCTGAGCTCTACCCTTTTCTACATTTCTTACACTATAATCCCAAATAAAATCTGCTTTATTATCAGAAGTTACATTCGCTAAACCTTGAGTTCTTACTTTAAAATCTAAAGTATATTGATCTTTAAGTTCTGCATTTGGATTATTATTTAAAGTATAAATAAACTGAATGGTAGCTCCGTTGTAATTAGCCGTTAAAGTAGCAACGTTTCCGTTAACCACCGGAGAGAACACTAAATCTTTGGTATTGAATACTTTTCCTGTTTTATCTTTAAACTGAAAACCGTAGCTCGAATTGTTTTTATTGATTAAATAAAGCGGAAGATCTGCCTGATCGGTTTTGTGGTCGTAAGCTTTGTATTTCAGAAGCTCTACTTTTGAGACTTGCCCACCCAAACTTGAAAACTCAAGTTTCAATTCATTGTTTGCCAAATTGGAAACCTGAATAGAATTCGGAGTTACATTGGGATTGATATTGGCTGCAGGAGTAGGTGTTACTGCTTTTTTAGCCTGTTCTGTTTTCTGTTGTTCAGCTTTCAGTTTTTCTTCTTCAGCGCTATTTCTCTGGAAATAAAACATGAATCCGAAAAGAACCAAACATAAAACCGCAAAACTGATAATCTGACTTTTATCGAGTCCGTTGTTCTGTTGCATTTTATTTTTATTAAATTTTTACCTATTTAAATATATAACAATTGATATATATTTTGGAGTCGACAAAAATACTGTTTTTTTATCAAAACTCTATACTATAATGTGTTACTATATAATAAACTCAGGCTGAGAATAATCAGTCTGAGTTTATCTATGACGTTTGTAATTTCAGAATTACTTTATTTTGACGAACATGCTTTAATGAAAGCTCTGAACAAAGGATGCGGTGTTGCAACCGTACTCTTATATTCAGGGTGATATTGTACTCCAACGTAGAAAGGATGATCAGGCATTTCTAATGCTTCTACCAATCCTGTTTCCGGGTTTCTACCTGTTGCAAGGAAACCGTTAGATTCAAATTCTCCGATGTAATCACTATTGAATTCATATCGGTGACGATGTCTTTCGGTAATATTTTTCGCTCCATAAATATCGTTTAATTTTGAACCGTTTTTCAAAGTACACTTCCAGGCTCCCAAACGCATTGTCCCCCCTTTGTCTACAACATTTTTCTGTTCTTCCATTAATGAAATAACAGGATGTTGTGTAGAAGTATCAAATTCCATTGAGTTTGCTTTAGAATATCCAAGAACATTTCTTGCAAATTCTACAGTCATAATCTGCATACCCAGACAAATTCCCAACATTGGAACTTTATTTTCTCTTGCATATTGAGCGGTAAGGATTTTTCCTTCAATTCCTCTGTCTCCAAATCCTGGTGCAACCAAAATACCAGAAACCCCGTCTAAAGATTCCTTAATATTTTCTTTGGTTAAATCTCCACTGTAAACCCATCTTACTTTTACTTCAGTTTCCAAATCTGCACCTGCATGTTTGAAAGCTTCAGCAATTGAAATATATGAATCCTGAAGAGAAACGTATTTTCCAACCAAAGCAATCTCTACAGTTTTCTTAGGATTCTGGAATTTCTTCAGGAAAGTTTTCCAGTCTTTTAAGTCTGCTTCTTTATCACTTTTCAGATCCAATTCTTTAAGAACTACATCATCAAAGTTTTGTTTCTGAAGGTACATCGGAACTTCATAAATAGTTTCCAGATCTTTACATTCAATCACATTATCCAAAGGAACATTACAGAACTGAGCCAGTTTTGCTCTCTGATCTTTCGGGATTTTATGTTCGGTACGGCAAACCAAAACATCCGCCATAATTCCGCTTTCCATCAACTGACGAACAGAATGTTGAGAAGGTTTTGTTTTTAATTCTCCACTTGAAGCCAAATATGGTAACAATGTTAAGTGAATGACCATAGAATTATTTTCACCTAACTCCCATTTCAACTGGCGAACAGTTTCGATGTATGGTAAAGACTCAATATCCCCAACAGTTCCACCGATCTCTGTAATGATGATATCGTAGTTCTGTTTAGATAAAATTTTAATTCTACGCTTGATTTCGTTTGTAATGTGAGGAATTACCTGTACTGTTTTTCCAAGGAAATCTCCTTTTCTTTCTTTTTCAATAACAGTCTGATAGATTTTCCCTGTGGTAACGTTGTTGTTTTGAGAAGTTGGCGCATCAAGATAACGCTCGTAGTGACCTAAATCCAGATCCGTCTCCGCACCATCTTCGGTTACATAGCATTCTCCGTGTTCATAAGGGTTTAATGTTCCTGGATCGATGTTAATATAAGGATCCAGTTTTTGGATGGTTACATTAAAGCCGCGCGATTTTAGCAGAAGCCCCAGAGAAGCAGAAACGATTCCCTTTCCCAAAGATGAAGTTACACCTCCTGTCACAAAGATGTACTTTGTATTCTTTTTACTCATTAGATTAGGTTTGTGCAAAGTTAGGGGAAAAAGAAATGCAAAGCAATTTTGTTTCCCTTTTAAATTTTGAATTTAAGTTTATTTTAATCGAAAAGCCTATGATTAATAAGAAAAAAGGCTTCCCAAAAAAACTTTGAGAAACCTTCACCTAAACCAAATTATATATATGAAAATTATTGTTTTACCAATTCAAAATATGCATTTACCTCAACATCTTTTGCAACACCAGCCCCTGTTGGATCATATTTTATATTGTAATCTAGACGATTTATTGTAAACTTTGCCTGTAATCCCGCAACTTCTTGACCTTTCTGGTTTTTTGTAATCCCACCAAAAGTAACCGGAATACTAATTTCTTTAGTTACATCTTTAATCGTCAATTTACCCTTTAAAGTATAATTATTGCCTTTTTCTTTTGTAAAAGCCCCACTTTGAAAACGTATTTCAGGAAATTTTTCAGCATTAAAGAAATCTGCACTCTTTAAGTGATCATCTCTCATATCAACGCCTGTATTTATAAATCCAGTCATTACCACAAAATTGAAGTAACCATTATCTAAATTAGCACTCGGAGACTCTACATCACCTTTGAATCTATCAAATCTTCCCTGTACGAAACTAATCCCCATATGTTTAATACTGAAGTTGATTGATGAGTGTGCCTGATCAACAGACCAAGCAGTCTGTGCAAAAGTAAATATGCTTACCAGAGCAAAAGCAAAACTTAATACTATTTTTTTCATTTTTAAAATTTATATTGACAAATATAGACAGTATATTTTTATTAAGTGTTGACCTATGATAAGATATAAAATTAAAGCATATTTTCATAATTTTACATCATGGCAAAACTCAAAACAGCATACTTCTGTCAGAATTGCGGTTCACAATACCCTCAATGGACAGGACAGTGTAAAAACTGCGGTGAATGGAATACTTTAGTGGAAGAAGTCGTAGAAAAAACCACATCTAAAACTCCTCCTTTTTCAAAATCGAAACAACACGTCATCAATATTATAGAAGTTGAAGCGATTGAAGAACCCAGAATAAAAACTCCTTCTGATGAGCTAAACCGGGTTTTGGGAGGAGGAATTGTTTTAGGTTCTGTTACATTAATCGGTGGTGAACCCGGAATCGGAAAGTCGACATTGCTTCTTCAGCTTGCTTTGAAAATGAAGAAGAAAATCTTCTACGTTTCAGGTGAAGAAAGTGCTTCACAGATTAAAATGAGAGCCGACCGTTTAGCGGAAATTAAAAATCCGAACTGTTTTCTATACACTGAAACCAATTTGGAAAAAATTCTTCACGAAGCAAAAAAGCTGGAGCCCGATTTTGTAATTATTGATTCTATTCAGACTTTACAATCGCAATTAATTGAAAGTTCGCCAGGAACCGTTTCCCAAATCCGAGAATGTTCTAATGAAATTATTAAATACGCCAAAGAGAACAATGTTCCTGTATTTTTAGTGGGTCACATTACGAAAGACGGACAAATTGCCGGTCCGAAAGTTTTGGAGCACATGGTTGATGTTGTTTTAAATTTCGACGGAGACAGAAATCATCTTTTCAGACTTTTAAGAGCTAATAAAAACCGTTTTGGTTCAACTTCAGAAATCGGAATTTATGAAATGATTTCACAAGGTTTAAAGGAAATTAAAAATCCATCAGAAATTTTAATTACTAAAAAATCAGAAGAGCTTTCCGGAAATTCTGTTGCCGTAACTTTAGAAGGAAACCGACCGATGCTTTTAGAAATTCAGGCTTTGGTAAGTACAGCTGTTTATGGAACACCACAAAGAAGCTGCACCGGTTTTGATTCAAAAAGATTAAATATGCTCTTGGCTGTTTTAGAAAAAAGAGCAGGTTTTCAGTTAGGAGCCAAAGACGTTTTTCTGAATATCACAGGTGGAATTAAAACTGACGATCCCGCTTTGGATTTGGCGGTTGTTGCCTCAATTCTTTCTTCCAATGAAGACATCGCCATCTCAGAACATTATTGTTTTGCCGGCGAAATAGGTTTAAGTGGAGAAATTCGTCCGATTGCGCAGGCTGAGCAGAGAATTACAGAAGCAGAAAAATTGGGCTATGAAAAGATTTTTATTTCTAACTTAAATAAACTTCCAAAAAGAAAATTCGCAATCAAGATTGAAGAAGTGAGTAAGGTTGAAGATTTCCATGAGAGATTATTTTAATTAAAAAAGATTCTCCTGATGAATTCTAAATGTGTATTATTGACAAATGAAATTAATTACTATTTTACAATTCGAAGTATATTAATATCTTTAAGCAATGAACTATCTCGCTCACTCTTTTCTCTCTTTTTCTGACGGACAGATTGTCGGGCAGTTTCTTGAAGATCACATCCGAAACAAGCAGCGTTTTTCTTTCCCAAAAGACATTCAGGACGGAATCACGATGCACAGAGCGATTGATACTTTTACCGATGCTCACCCTGCGATTCATGAGGCAAAAAAAGTTTTTAGTCCTCTTGTGAGACTGTATTCAGGAGCTTTTGTGGATGTTTCGATGGATTATTTTCTTGCAACCGATTTTTCTCAAAATTCTTTGCCGGGCTGGAAAAACCATTCACTGAATGTTTATAAAGTTTTAAATGAAAATCTGGAATATTTTCCTGAAAATTTCAGAAGAATGCTGGAGAAAATGGAATATGATGACTGGCTATATAATTATCGTGAAGATTGGGGAATAAAATTCAGCATGCAGAATGTTTTGAATAAAGCGAAATATTTAGATAAAGATATTCCTGTTTTTCAGGCTTTTTTAGATCATAAAGATATTTTGCAGAAATGTTATGATGATTTTTTTCCTGATTTATTAGCTCATGCAAAAGCTGAGAATGCTCTTTTACAGTTAGAGATGTAATTTAAAACTGCTGAAACAAATAACGATTAGGATACGTAAGTTTTTCACTTTTCCGATTTCCGTTAACAACAATATGAACCAAATTAATCTGATCATCAAACAAATTGTATAAAAAGCTTACCGCAGCCTCCACTTTTTGAGGATTAGAAACAGATTCAGATTCAAGATAAATATTCACCGATTCATTATCCTCTTCATATCCGATAAAATTTACTTTTGTGAATTGATTGTTGGTTTTCAGTTTAAAATACTCTGAACTGTAATTTTTCAGAGACTCATTAAGTTGGGTTTTGTATTTTGGGTCATTAAAACGAAAAGGTTTTCCGTATTTTTTTGATAATCCGTTTTCTAAATCATCCAAAAAAAATCTTCCGGTAATCTCAAAGTTTTTAGATTTCGAATTGTAATTGATTTCTACCGAACCAACATGATAAGGGTGCTTTCCACTGAATGAAACGATAAAAAAAAGGGAAATAATAAAGAAGACAAAATATTTTTTCATTTCAGCAGGTCGATAATTTTTTCAGGATTTTGTCTCATATCAAAGAATAGAAGAACTTTTATCTGGTTTTCCTTTTCTTTTCGGAAGTACATTCTGATGTGTCTCTTGCCAATGAGAGCACTTCTTGTACTGTTAATTGATTTTTGAAACATAAAATACTTTCCGGCTATCAATTGATTAACAATACTCTCAGTATCTCGCACAAAAACATTAATTTCTTTTTGAGTCCATACTTCAGAAAGAAACCAAAGTATATCTTCATAGGTTCTTTCAGCTACTTTCGTGAATATAACTCGCATACTTTTTTTCTGGCATTCTCAAAAAATTCTTCTGAAGATATACAGTCGTCCTCTTTTACATAATCCGCATACTTTTCAATCGCCTCAAATACATGAGCAGGAACACCTTCTATCATTTCATACTCTTCTTCTCCCTGCACAGAAACCGACTTCACCCCTTTTAATTTCTCTAAAAGCTGTTTGATAAACGCAAAGTCCTCAGAATTTTCCAATTCTATATTAACAATCATGACGTTGAAATTTATACAAAGTTAAAATAAATTTTGTATCATCGCATTTCCTAAAAAATATTAGAAATGCAGGACTTTTTATTTTATCTGAATCTCGGCTGGGAACACATTATTTCGATAGATGCGCTTGACCATCAACTTTTTGTACTCGCTTTAATTGCCATTTACTCTTACAGTGACTGGAAGAAAATCTTGGTTTTGGTAACGGCTTTTACGATCGGTCATTCCGTAACTTTAGCATTGAGTATCTTGGATATTGTGAGAGTTCCTTCCGCTTGGGTTGAATTTCTGATTCCTTTGACGATTGTTTTAACCGCACTCGGAAATATTTTAACGAAAAACAAAAAGCAGTCACAGAATAAAACCAATTATTATTTAGCATTATTTTTCGGATTGATTCACGGAATGGGATTTGCCAACACTGCAAGAATCATGATTGCTAAAAGTCAGAGTATCGCATTGCCACTTTTAGGATTTAATATTGGTCTGGAAGTCGGTCAAATTATGATTGTTCTGATAATATTAGTTTTACTTTTTATTCTTTTAAATATATTCAAAGTCAATAAAAAAGACTGGGTTTTATTTGTTTCATCGGGTGTCTTTGCATTGTCACTGAAAATGACTTTAGAGAGACTGCCATTCTAAAAAAATCTGCTATATTTTCAACGAGTTATTATTATATTTGAAGATTATTAAATCATCCGAAATGAAATTTACAATTTCTGCACTTTCAGTTCTATTCTTTACAAGCGCTTTTGCTCAAAATATTCAAAACAATCCGGGAAGCAATCACGGAAACCGATTTGAACAGTTGGGAACAATTCTTCCTACGCCAAATGTTTACAGAACTGCTTCAGGAGCTCCAGGACAAGCATATTGGCAAAACAGAGCCGACTATGACATCACGGCTTATCTGGATGAAGACAAAAGAAATCTGAAGGGTTCGGAAACCGTTACGTATCACAACAATTCTCCTGATGATCTGGATTATATTTGGCTACAGCTGGACGAAAACCAGCAGTCAACAGTAAAAAAAGCAGATTACCCGTTCTCTTCTACCCTTCCGAAATCTTTGAATGACCAGCAGCTGAAAGTTTCAGAACTGCCTGTAAAAGATAATGGTTATGGTGTAAATCTTGAAAAAGTGACGGATGCATCAGGAAACCCGTTGAAATATACAGTCAACAAAACGATGATGCGCATCGATTTACCTAAAGTTTTAAAGAAAGGCGAAAAATTCATTTTTAAAATCGACTGGAATTATAATATTCCGAACCGAATAAAAATGGGAGGTCGTGGTGGTTATGAAAATTTCGCAGAAGACGGCAACGATTTATACACGATTACCCAATGGTTTCCGAGAATGTGTGTGTACAGCGATTTTCAGGGATGGCAGAATCATCAGTTTACAGGAAGGGGCGAATTTGCTTTGGTTTTCGGAAACTATAAAGTTTCGATGAACGTTCCTGCAGATCATGTAATTGGCGGAACGGGAGAATGTAAAAATTACGAACAGGTTTTAACATCAGAACAATTAGCGAGATATAAAAAAGCTCAGACCTCAAATGAACCTGTAGAAATTGTGACTTTGGAAGAGGCTAAAAAAGCAGAAAAAAATCATTCTAAACAGAGAAAAACATGGATTTTTGAAGCAAAAGATGTGAGAGATTTTGCATGGACTGCTTCCAGAAAATTCGTTTGGGATGCGATGGGCGTTACCATTCCTGAAAACAACAATAAAGTAATGGCGATGAGCTTCTATCCGAAAGAAGCTTATGGTTTATATAGAAAATATTCTACGAAAGCCGTTGCGCACACGATAAAAACCTATTCAGAATTCACAATACCTTATCCATATCCGGTGGCGCAATCAGTAGAAGCTTCCAACGGAATGGAATATCCGATGATTTGTTTCAATTTCGGGAGAACAGAAAAAGACGGAACCTATTCTGAAGGGGTAAAAAACGGAATGATCGGGGTAATTATTCATGAAGTGGGACACAACTTTTTCCCGATGATTATCAATTCAGACGAGAGACAATGGAGCTGGATGGATGAAGGTTTAAATACCTTTACCGAATATTTAACGGAAGAAAAATGGGACAATAAATTCCCTTCAAAACGTGGCCCGGCCTGGACGATCGTTGATTACATGAAACTTCCGAAAGACCAGCTTGAACCGATTATGAGTAATTCTGAAAATATTATTCAGTTTGGTCCGAATGCTTATGCAAAACCTGCTACAGGTTTAAATATTCTTCGTGAAACCATTATGGGAAGAGAGCTTTTCGATAAAGCTTTTAAAACGTATTCTAAAAGATGGGCTTTCAAACATCCTGAACCTGCAGATTTTTTCAGAACCATGGAAGATGCAAGCGGTGAAGATTTAGACTGGTTCTGGAGAGGCTGGTTTTACGGTACAGATCCTGTAGATATTGCTATCGATAAAGTAACCGTTGCCAATCCTGATTTTGAAGTTGCTAACTTTTCAAACGACACCAAATACAAAGTGGAAAAACCTTTGCAAAATGAGTTTGAAGACATCTCAAAAATCAGAAACAGAGAAGATAAAACGATCAGTTTTGAAGTAGAAAAAGACAAAGATCTTCAGGATTTTTATTACCGTTACGACAGGGGCCAGGAAAAAGTGGATACCAATAAAGAATACACTTTAAAATCTGAACCGAATGTTGCTTTAGACAAAAAAGAGCAGGAAAAATTAAAAAACATCAACGCTTATCAAATTGATTTTGTAAATAAAGGAGGTTTGGTAATGCCAATTATTCTTGAATTCACTTTTGAAGACGGTTCAAAATTAAGAGATAAATCTTCTGCACAGATATGGAGACATAATGAAAAGAAAGTTTCGAAGACTTTCTATTTTGATAAAAAATTAAAGTCAGTTCAGCTTGACCCAATGAGAGAAACGGCGGATATTGATACATCCAACAATTTCTGGAGCAACGACGGAGGCTCTTCTGAAATCTCAAGATTCCAGGTGTTTAAAGAAAAACAAAAAGCGGCAGTGAGAGGAGGTGCCAACGGAAAAGTAAACCCGATGCAGGCTGCAGGGAAGAAAAACTAAATTAATCTTCAGAATCAATTAATTTAATCATAAAACAAACTAATTAACCAACATGAAAAAACTTGCAGCTTTACTGTTGCTTATTGCGTCAACATCATCTTATTTTGCACAATCATTACAATTTTATACAGGTAAAAGAGATTTTTTACCTATCGAAATTCTCATGGAGGACGGAACTATAAAAACCGGATTCGCCCAGGATTTCATGCTTCCCGATGTCGCAACCTTTAGCTATTTGACCAAGAGTTCTGAAAAAAGTGCTAATTTAAACAGAAAGGAAGTGAAGTTCAAATCTTCCAAATCTGATACAACAGTACAGCTCATCTCTGTTTCGGATATTAAAAGCTTGATTTATACAAATGAAGACACTCAGGAAAAATTCCAGTTGGATAAACGTATTGTGAAAGAGATCGACAACAATATGGAGCTGGAATCTGAAGGAAGAGTATTAATGTTACCATTAATGGAAAAGGGAAAAATCAATCTTTACGGTTATAGAAGTATGTTTTGTAAGGCTGATTTCGGAGATAATTTTGCAGCAGGTTCCAATGCCAATAATGATGATTGCCAATTGCAGCACGTAATGATCTATCTGAGTAAGCCAGACGATAAAATTGCTGTTGCGCCCGTAGATTACAACAAGCTTACACCGCTGGATTTATTTAATATGAAATCTTTGTACAAGAAATTTTATAAAGCCTACGAGGTTGTAGGTGCCGACTGCCCTGAATTTTTGGCAAAAGTAGACGAAGCAAGAAAAAACGAATACTTCTCGAACAAAACATTTAAAGAGAACAAAAAAGCCGGTGAAGCTGCAAGAAAGGAAGAGATTGCAGGGAAAAAAGGTGCAGCGGCCGCCAAAATAAACATGAAATACAAAACAGATTTGTACATTAATATGTATAAAAAATTACTGAGGGATTACGACAGCTCTTGCCTATAAATTTTAAGTTCACTTACCAAAAGTGAACTTTTTTTCTGCCAATTTTTTAGCGTTTGGCTAAAAAATCTGACAAAATTTCAGCATCGGCTCCTTGGCACACAATTAGAGAATTTCAAGACAGAAATAATTAAAAAATTAAATATATTATGTCAGTAAACTTTAAACCATTAGCAGACAGAGTTTTGGTAGAACCAATCGCTGCAGAAACTAAGACAGCTTCAGGTATTATTATTCCGGACACCGCAAAAGAAAAACCACAGGAAGGTACGGTTGTGGCAGTTGGTCCAGGTAAAAAAGATGAGCCTACAACTGTAAAAGTGGGTGACAAAGTTCTTTATGGAAAATATTCAGGTTCTGAATTAAAATTGGAAGGAAAGGATTATTTAATTGTAAAAGAAGGAGATTTATTGGGAATAATTGGTTAATAGCTTTTTGCTTCTGGCAGATGGCTTTACAGCATTGAAAATAGTAAATGAGAGATTTTAAAAAATTTGAAGTTTGGCAACTGAGTCATCAATTAACTTTAAAAATTTATAAAACCAGTCAAAGTTTTCCAAAGGAAGAAATCTTCGGTTTAACCTCTCAAATCAGAAGATCATTTGCTTCTATCGGATATAATATTTCGGAAGGAAGCGGAAGAAATTCGGATAAAGAATTTGCTAATTTTATCAATATTGCGCTAGGATCGTCCAATGAAGCTGAAAACCAATTAATTCTTGCTAAAGATTTAGGTTACATTAATGAAAATGATTATCAAAATCATTTAAATGAATTAACTATCTTAAAAAAGAAGCTTGTAACGCTTTGGAACAGGCTTAACGGAAATTAAAATCAAATTATAAAATCAAAACCGCGAATTGCTAAAGCCAAAAGCTAAAAGCCATTCGCCAAAAGCTAAACAATATGGCAAAAGAAATAAAATTCGATATTGAATCAAGAGACGCTTTAAAAAGAGGTGTTGATGCATTGGCTAATGCAGTAAAAGTAACTTTAGGACCAAAAGGTAGAAACGTGGTAATCGAAAAATCTTTCGGTGCCCCTCACGTAACTAAAGACGGTGTTTCAGTTGCAAAAGAAATCGAACTTGAAGACAGAGTAGAAAACATGGGGGCACAAATGGTAAAAGAAGTTGCTTCCAAAACTAATGATATTGCAGGAGACGGTACGACTACCGCTACTGTTTTGGCACAGGCTATCGTAAGAGAAGGTCTTAAAAACGTAGCTGCAGGTGCAAATCCAATGGACTTGAAAAGAGGGATCGACAAAGCGGTAACTGCAGTTGTTGAAAACTTAAAAACTCAATCTCAGGCTGTTGGAGATTCTACAGATAAAGTAAAGCAAGTTGCTTCTGTATCTGCTAACAACGATGAAACAATTGGTGCTTTGATCGCTGAAGCTTTCGGAAAAGTAGGTAAAGAAGGAGTTATCACTGTAGAAGAAGCTAAAGGTATCGATACAACGGTTGATGTTGTAGAAGGTATGCAGTTTGACAGAGGGTACCAGTCACCATATTTCGTGACGAACCCTGAAAAAATGTTAGCTGAACTAGAAAATCCATACATCCTTTTAGTAGAGAAAAAAATCTCTTCAATGAAAGAATTGCTTCCTGTTCTTGAACCAATCGCTCAAGGTGGTAAGTCTTTATTAATTATCTCTGAAGAAGTTGAAGGTGAAGCTTTGGCAACTTTAGTGGTAAACAAATTGAGAGGTTCTCTTAAAATTGCTGCTGTAAAAGCGCCTGGATTTGGAGACAGAAGAAAAGCAATGTTGGAAGATATCGCAATCCTTACAGGTGGTACTGTTATTTCTGAAGAGCAAGGTTTCACAATGGAAAACATCACAATGGATATGTTGGGAACTGCTGAGAAAGTATCTATTGATAAAGACAACACGACGATCGTAAACGGTGGTGGTGAAGAAAGCAAAATCAAAGGTAGAGTGGCTCAGATCAAAGCTCAGATGGAGACTTCTACTTCTGATTATGATAAAGAAAAATTACAGGAAAGATTGGCTAAATTAGCTGGTGGTGTTGCAGTTCTTTACGTAGGTGCAGCTTCTGAAGTTGAAATGAAGGAGAAAAAAGACAGAGTGGATGATGCTCTTCACGCTACAAGAGCAGCAGTTGAAGAAGGTATCGTTGCTGGTGGTGGTGTTGCTTTGGTAAGAGCGATCGCTTCTTTGGAAAACCTTTCCGGATCAAACGCTGACGAAAATACAGGTATTAAAATCGTAAAAAGAGCAATCGAGGAGCCATTGAGACAAATCGTTGCCAACGCAGGTGGAGAAGGTTCCGTAATCGTTGCTAAAGTAGCAGAAGGAAGCGGAGACTTCGGATACAACGCTAAAACTGACGAATTCGTAAACATGCTTGAAGCAGGAATCATCGACCCAACTAAAGTAACAAGAGTTGCTCTTGAAAACGCAGCTTCTGTTTCTGGAATGCTTCTTACAACTGAATGTGTAATCACTGAAGTGAAGAGCGCAGAACCAGCTATGCCAATGGGTGGTGGAATGCCAGGAATGATGTAGTAGCGTCATTGCGAGGTACGAAGCAATCTCATCTTAAATATATAAACCGCTCAGAAAATCTGAGCGGTTTTAATTTAAATTGATAATTTAGTAAACTTATATTTACGTAAATTAAATTTATATAATATTAATTATCCAAACTAATAATCATATGGTGAAGAATTATTCTGAATTGACTAGATCACTAAACAAAGGTTTTTTACTAAACGAACAAGAATTAAAGCGTATAATAGATGTAATCTCAGAACAGTTTGATAAACTGGGAGAGAACAAAAAAGCAAAATATAATTACACTATTAAGAATTTTAATGGATTAGTTGAAGAGACTGATAATTTGGAGCATTTACTAAAATCAGAAAATATTGGAAACTCTCAAATTATCGAACTAATAATAATTGCGATATCTGAAGACGAAAGTAATTCAATTTTTTTGAAATTTTCTAATAACCTTTCTGATAGAAATGGTGAAGAAAGGGCTATAAAGTACACAATTAAGTCCGAAGAAAGAGATTGGGCCATTATTAGTAGTTCTTTAATTGATGATAGATTAAATCGTATTTCAAAAAATAACGTAACATCTCTTTTGATCAGAAGAATTATTGCAATTTTTATCGCAATTTTTATGATAAGTATGATAAGTTATGTAACCTTTATTTTAGGTGACAAAGATTCTAATAATAATATCACATTAAAAACTTTAAATAATATTGAAAAAAGTATAGCCAAAGGTACTGATTTGGATATTTTATCATCAATAGTAAAGATTGAAAAGAGTAAAATTGAAACACACAATTCAATGAGTTTGTCCAAATATATTTTAATGATTTTTGTACCTTTTTTATTACTAACACTTTTCGCTGAAGATTTACGAAAATTAACAAATCGATATTTTCCAAGTAGAATATTTTATTGGGGGGATTTTATCGAAAAATATGACAAAATGATAAGAAGAAGAAACTTTTTTTTAGGCTTTATTTTTATTACAATAGTAATTAGTATTATAATTAATTTATTTTCAAATTATTTATGGGAACGAGTTATAAATTAATTTAATGTATTTCCGCCAGCTACGCAAAGTCTCATGACTTTGTGCAATAATGATAAACAAAACCGCTCACATCCGAGCGGTTTTCCATTTCAAAACAAACTCAACATCACAGATTTCCAATCCATCACTTTTCCCTATATTTAAAACGTATTTTTCAACCCAAACCTCAACGCCCCGCTGCGCAAAGTCTCCCGACTTTGAGCAATGAACAACAAAAAAACCGCTTCCAACAAGCGGTTTTCACTTTTCCTGATGTGCCAAATTTCCAATCCACTACTTTTCCCTATATTTAAAACATATTTTTCAACCCAAACCTCCACACCCTTGAAAACAAAATTATTCCTCCTTTCACTTTTCGGTTTATGTTTAGCGAATGCGCAAACCTTAAACTTTAAACATCTTTCAGATATGTCTGTTCGCAGAGGAGCGATAACCAGTGCTATTGCAGATGGAAATATCTATGTGAGCAATGGGTATAAAGATTCGGATGGTAATGCCACTATTATTGAAAAATACAGTATTAAAGATAATCGTTGGAGTGTAATCAACTCTAGTCTGGTTCCTAAAAGATTCGCCAATTCAGAGACTTACGGTAATAAAATTTATGTTTTTAACGGTTGGGGAAACAGTCATCTTGAAATTATAGACCTTGAAACGCATCAAAAAACGAAAGGAGCTGTTAATCGTGCCTACACAGGAAATGCCGGTTCTGCCATACATAACGGAAAAATATATACGTTCGGAGGAAGTGGGCTAAACAATGCAGCAACCACAATATTTTCTGACAGATTCCAATACTATGACATTGCTTCAGATACATGGCATCCCTTACCGAATATGCCAACAGCCAAAGAAGCAAGAGGCAAAATTGTGAATGATAAGCTTTATGTGATTGGTGGTTTTAACGGTACATCCTCACGCCTTGTCAACGTGTTCGACCTCAATAAAAATGAGTGGACTGAGCAATACACGATGCCTGCAGCAATATCAGGTCATTCATTAGCGGTATCCGGTACTAAGATTTTTATTGCAGGTGGTTATAACAATCAAAATTTTTTGGCCTATTTTGATACAGAAACCAACAAGTTACATCAATTATCATCCAACATGATTCCCAGAAGACATGCTGCTGCGGAAATATATAACAATAAATTATACATCATGGGTGGAAGTACGGCATCTTCCACCAAATCAGCTATTAAAAGCATTCAGGTTGCAGATATTAGCGAAGAAGTGCTTTCCGCTCGTGACTAATCAAATTAAAAATGGATATTCATCAAAATAAGATACCGCTCTCTAATTAATAGAGTTTTTTTCTTTAATCCCAGTCAAAGACTTTTCATTAATTTTATAACACCAAACTATAAAATATCATGAATCTAAAAACATTAATGACGCACACCGCCCAGTACAACAATTGGGTATTCAACAAGTACATTGACTGGCTTTCGACAAAGTCCGACGAACAGCTTAATCAGGAAGTTATTTCAAGTTTTCCGACCATCCTGAAAACATTGCATCATATTTGGCAAACACAGGAATATTGGTGGAGCCACATTGGAGAAAATGATGATTTTGATTTTGCAAAAACCTCTGCAACTATCGACAAAGAAGGAATTTTCAACGGCATCAGAAACAATTCAAAAAAACTAATGGAATATGTCGAAAGTTTATCCGAAGAAGATCTTGCAAAAAATGTAAAAATCGAATCACAATGGTTTCAGTGTGATTTTTCAAAGTATGAATACATTCAGCATATCGTTTTGCACGGAACGTATCACAGAGGACAAATTGTAACGATGGGACGAAATGTCGGAATCACCGATGCACCGATGACCGATTACAATTTCTGGAATATTTACAAGGATGCAGATGTAACTGTGAGTTGAATTAAACAATTTAAATAGGTAACCGTTCTATCATCAGAGCGGTTTTATATTAAAACAAATTCTTAAGTTTACAGCTTCTTTCAACCTCAAAAGTCTCTACAATGGAAAACAAAAAAGATGAAAATATTCTGGACAATGGCCCATTCTATCACGGTACAAAAGCAGATCTTCAAATCGGAGATTTACTGACTGCCGGATTCAAATCGAATTATTACTCTGAGATCATCATGAATCACATCTATTTTACCGCATTGCAAAATGGCGCAGGATTAGCTGCTGCACTGGCAAGAGGTGATGGCCGTGAACGGATTTATATCGTGGAACCGACAGGAGAATTTGAAAATGATCCCAACGTAACCGATAAAAAGTTTCCGGGAAACCCTACCCGATCTTATCGCAGCACAAAACCTGTGAGAATCGTCGGTGAAGTAACAGACTGGATCCGGCTAACAGACGAAGAGCTCCAAAACTGGCGGGAAAGAATTGCCAAGCTTCGGGAAAACCCCAACGCTGAAATTATCAATTAGAATTGCAAATCGCAATACTCTATAAAACATCACCAATGAAAAAAACCTTTGAATTCCTTAAACAATTAGAAAAAAATAACAATCGTGAATGGTTTGCCCAGCACAAAGCAGAATATGATTCGGTTGTAAAAGAAAACAAAACATTGTTTAATAAGATTTATGCTGAGCTTCAGGAATATGATAATTTAAAAGGAATCCATATTTTCAGAATTTACAGAGATGTCCGCTTTTCCAAAGATCAGACGCCCTATAAAACTAATTTTGGGGTTGGATATTCCCGTTCAAAACCTATGTTGAGAGGTGGATATTATATTCATCTAGAGCCCGGCAACAGTTTTGTGGGAGGTGGATTCTGGGGACCGGATGCTAAAGACCTGCTCCGCATCCGTAAAGAATTTGAAATCAGTACTGCAGAAATTGAGAAAATTACTTCAGACAAAACATTCATAAAATATTTTGGAGAAATTAAAGGCGATGCCGTAAGAACTGCTCCCAGAGGTTTTAGGAAAGATCATCCTGCCATAGACCTCATCAGAAAAAAGCAATATGTAGTCATGAGAAAATTTACGGATAAGGAAGTTCTGTCCGATGATTTTCAGAAAGAAGCTGTTCTCACCTTATTAGCCATGCGTCCTTTTTTTGATTATATGAGCGAAGTATTAACTACGGATTCGAATGGAGAACCTCTATTTGAAATATAAAACTGTTTAAGATTTCTGCTTTGCTCAATCAGGCTTCTATTTTATTATTTTTTATAACAGACTATTTTATCCCAGAGAATTACGTGTATCAATTTACATATATAATTCTAATCGTTGATATCTAAAGATTGCTTGGCAGTAACAGAACTTTTTTTGTGTAATTATATTGCGAGTGTTTAATATTTCACATAACTTAGATTAAATTTATATCAGATGCTTCGAATTATAATATTCCTCTTATTGCTACCATTCTTTTCCTGCAGCCAAGAATCAAAAGAAGATTGGCTGGCGCAATTTGTAGTAGATATACAGCTTTTGAAATAAAGGTTTTCGGTATTACACTTAAATTTAAGATTAAATTACAGCACTTTAATTATCACAATGAAAAACGTATTATTACTTCTTACATTGATCCTATTTCTTAGTTCATGTAGTGAAAAATTTAACGGAAAAGATGAGCAGAGTTTTAAGCTTTCAAGAGAAAAAGTTGAAAAAGAGCTCGACGAAAAAGAAAAAACAAATTTAGAAAAAGCGTTGCGTGTTGTGCTTACAGAAGCAATGAGGCTAAAGTGGCAGGAACCCGAAAAGTACGAAGGAAAATCTTTTAATAAAATTTCTCTGGAAATGATCAATGGCTTGTCTTATTCATCTCTGATCGATTTGGCTGAAGATATTCTCAAAGAAAGAAACAAAAAGAAAATTACTGAATTAAGTACAGAAATTGATAGTTTAAAGACACAAATAAAAGAACTCTCAGCAGCCGAAAAAAAACTTAACCTCTTCAAAGTAAGCTCAATAAAAATTAAAAAAGAAGACTTTTTTGATGAATTGGTTCCACAATTAGAAATTGATTGTCAGTATATAGGAAAAACCAACCTTATCGGTCCAAAAGAAATTGGTTTTAAACTGTTGAAAAAATCAACTCAGGAAGTTTTAAAATCTGAAATTATCACTAACGGAGACAATGAAAGTATTTTGGAAAGTGGAGACATTATTACAGAAAATCTTATTTTAAGCCAGACAAAAGAAACCAATCCCCAATTATGGAATGCTTCAGAATACCCTATTGAAAACCCAAATCTTAACAACTATGATTTGGAACTGAAAGTAACTGTTTTAAGCTTAATGATAAACGGCAAAAAAATATCTCTGCCAAAAGCAAATAGCAATCAGATCAATTTAGAAATTAAAACTAGGCAAGAAAAAATTAATGAATTGAAAAGTTTGAAAGGAACTTTAGATGACTTAGAATTGA
This sequence comes from Chryseobacterium sp. RLHN22, assembly GCF_051011795.1. NCBI lineage: Bacteria > Pseudomonadati > Bacteroidota > Flavobacteriia > Flavobacteriales > Weeksellaceae > Chryseobacterium > Chryseobacterium sp. RLHN22. The sequence continues at coordinate 31,068 of NZ_JBPCHW010000020.1, read as the reverse complement.
CCAATTAATAAGCTCAATTAAATTTTATTCATAAATCATGAAAAAACTCATTCTATTTACAATTTTACCGTTGTTACTTTCCTGTCAAAACTCTGATTTTAAATATTCTGATAAAGAAACTTTACAGTTTTTGGAAGATATTTCGAAGAATGCAAAAGTCTCAATCACCGATATTACTGAAATTAAGAAACAACCAACAGACGAATTTGAAATAATCACACGATATCCTTTACCTAAAAAGAGATTAGAAGAATACCGTAAAAACAACGCAACCTTAACCAACAGAGATGATGATATATCAGATTTCGCAACTTATACGATAAAAGAGTACAAACTTACGAATGAAAAAGGTGAAGATTTAAAGCTTGTAGACAATGGCAAAGCGAATTATCTACAAGAATATCCACTTTGGGAAAACAACCATATTTTATATCAAAATGTAGGAATTCCTCTAAAGCTCAACAAAAATTTCGAAAAGCTTACAGGGTTTATCACGATAGAATTTGAAATGCCCAATAAAACTAGAAAAGAGAAACAAATTCCTGTAAACATTTCTGTTTATGATAAAATTCAGGAATAATAAATCAAAAAAACGTTTCTCCTATTTCCCATCTCCAAGTTTACAAATTAAAATAATTTAGTAATTTCAGCTTTTTAAAAGATTTCAATTCAGCATTATGAAGAATTTCGAAAGAGTTTACAAAATGTCTTTTGCGGGAGTTTATCCGCATTATATTGAAAAAGCAGAGAAAAAAGGGCGCACAAAAGAAGAAGTGCATGAAATTATTTTTTGGCTGACTGGGTATAATGAGAACAGTTTTCGGGAAATTCTGGAAAACAAAACCAATTTTAAAGATTTTTTTGAGCAGGCTCCAAACATTAACCCAAATGTTTCACTGATTAAAGGAGTAATTTGTGGTTATCGGGTAGAAGACATTGAAGACGAGCTGATGCGAAACATCCGCTATCTCGACAAGCTGATTGATGAGTTGGCAAAAGGAAAAGCAATGGACATGATTTTGAGGAAATAAATGAAATCATTAAGCAAGAAAATTTCAACAGTAATTATTTTTATTCTACTTAGCAATTGTAGCACAAAAAAAGTTATTCCTTTTGGAGAATATGTAAAACTCCATGAGGAAAGTAAACTGGAATACATTAATGACGTGAATATGATTACCAAAGCAAATGAACTTCGCGCTCGGAAAACTGACTTTATCGCCTACAAAAGCTATTCTATCGGAAGCGTAATATTAAACAAAATAGATTCCGGCACTTGCCCAAATTGTAATCCTGACTATCCTCTTTTTTTATTTTGGAATGAAAACGGTAAAACTTGGATTCAAAAGTTTGATAATTGCGGAGAATACTTCCCTTTGGAATTAAACGATTCTAAAATTGCAGATTTTGTTAGCAAAAATTTTAAAATCATTAAATCTGAAAAGATAAAGTACTACCGTACAGATAAAAATATGGTTTCAATCATAGATCACTCCACTTTCAAACAATTTTTGATTGTCAAGTCAAATATTGAAATTTATAATCATTTTGACATACACAATTTATCCAATGATTCTGATGACCCGAATATAAATTATCAATACAACAACAATCTAAAAATTGTAAAGTTAGATAAGATGATTAAAAAAGAAATTATAAAACTAGATTCTCAAAATCTTTTTAAAAGAGATTTATTAAAATGTAAGTAGCTTTTAGACAATAAACATTATTTTATGAAAAATAATATCTCACAATATTACAACGATTTCGGCTACATACATTCAGAAAACTTTTTTTCAGATAAAGAACTACAGCAAATTGAAGTTATTTTAAAGAAGTTCCATGAAAATTGGCTGAAAGCAAACGAAAAAGATTATCAGTCGGGATTAATCAACAGTCACAGTCTTACTTCAAGTAAATTCATTAGTCATGAAGAACGCTTGGAAATTTTCAAATTCATTGCTCAGGATAAAATTTCAAAGATTATTCAAACCATTATTCCAGGGAAAGCTATATTTCTCAATACCCAGTTGTTTTTCGATCCTTTCAATAAAAATCAGAACAATTACTGGCATCGCGATATTCAGTACACCGGAATGAGTATTGACGAACAGAAAGAAAAAATCAAAACGCAAAACGTTCTTCATTTCAGAATTCCATTACAATCTGAACTAGGAATTGAATTAATTCCAACGACCCATAAAAACTGGGACTTAAAAGAAGAAGAGGAAACCAGACTTTCTATGAATGGCAGAAAACCAAGTGACAATCTTCAGCGAGGAAAAATAATCAGCTTAGATCGCGGTGATCTGTTAATTTTCTCCGCCAACATGATTCATCGTGGACTTTACGGAAACAACCGTTTTACTTTTGACATTATTTTCTGTGACGACACTCCTGAATTCCGGACTTTTATTGATTTTAAAAATCATCCCACTCAAAAAGAATTAAAGTCCTTAAGCACTCGATTTTTCTGAGAAAAAGCCGGAAAAATATCTTTTGTCAATTTAAAACTAATAAAAAGATAAATTGAAGTTTTTGTACTTCAATAACATCCATCCTACATCATCCGCTTCATCAAATCATCAAAAACCCCTTCCCCATTTCAAAAAACTTTCCGAAATTTACAACCTGTACGTTAAACAAAAATTAATGAATTAAAAAAATTTAAACAGAACATACAGTAAAACTTAGCATAAGTTTTCTTCGGGGCAGGGTGAAATTCCCTACCGGCGGTTACAGTCCGCGACTCCTTTCTTTTTTGAGAGGACTGATTTGGTGAAATTCCAAAACCGACAGTTAGAGTCTGGATGGGAGAAGAAAATGAAACAATCGGTGAGACTATTTCGGTAGACTCGTCGTATTGTATTTCATTTCCATGTACCGAAGTGTATTTTAACTTTTAAAAGTAAAATAACATGGAAAAATTATTAGAAAAATTCGGAGTAAGTCCGAAAGAGCGTGTAGAAAATGCACTGCTGAAATTACAACAAGGCAAAGGAATCCTTTTAGTAGATGATGAAAACCGTGAAAATGAGGGCGACATCATCTTTCCCGCCTCTACCATCACAGAAAAAGACATGGCACTTCTAATCCGCGAATGCAGTGGAATTGTCTGCTTATGTATTTCTGAAGAGAAAAGCAGACACCTTAATCTTCGCCCGATGGTGGAAACCAACAATTCTAAAAATCAAACTGCATTTACGATTTCGATTGAAGCTAAAGAAGGTGTAGAATCCGGAGTCTCAGCGAAAGACCGTGTAACAACCATCCGAACTGCAATTGCTGAAAATGCTTTGGCAGAGCACATCGCAAGTCCCGGACATGTGTTCCCGCTAATTGCCAGAAAAAACGGAGTTCTTGAAAGACGCGGTCATACGGAAGGAAGCGTAGATCTGGTAAAAATGGCCAATCTTGGCGATGACGCCGTACTTTGTGAATTAACCAACGAAGACGGAACGATGGCAAGGCTTCCGGAAATTATAGATTTTGCGGAAAAGAGAAATATGACCGTAGTTACCATTGAAGATATTCATACCTATCGTACAATGATTTTAAGTAACTAAAAAAAGGGTTTAACGTACAGAAACAGTCCGTTCGGGTTTTACTTGAGTGGATTTTTTTTATTCGTAATCAAATAATTATAAAAATATTTCACAAATGATATATCTTTAACAAAAATGAGAAATGAAAAAAACTCTATTGATTTTAATCTCTACAGGCAATTTATTATCTGCACAAACTACGATCACAAAAGCATTTAACGATCCTGTTATCGGAGAAGCTGTTAATAATGTCAATGTCATCGGAACAGTTGATAATTCAGCAACGGGAAGCAATGTCACCTTCAACAATGCAAGTTTGACAGCTGGTTCTGCATCAGTAGCAAACTACTCTGCTCCTACTCCGTCTGAAATTTCTACATTTCCGGGCTCAACCATAAAAATGACAGGTGGCGGAAATACGGCTTACTATAAACAGACTGCAACAAAACTTGAAATCACAGGATTGGTAACTCCGGATGCAACATTGAATTTTTCTGCCAACAACGGAACATTCATCAGTTATCCGGCTGCTTTTGGCTATTCCGAAAACGATACAGCAGCAGGAACATTTACGGCAACGGCAGGTTCAGGAAACTTCTCCGGGACTATTACTATTTCTGCAGATGCATCGGGAACGCTTCTTATCGGAGCTAAAACCTATCCCAATGTTTTAAGGATAAAATCCGTACAGAATTTCACACTTACTGTATTCGGCTTTCCTGTAGGAACTGTAGCAAATACATCATATGCTTATTATGACAGTCTGCACAAGTCTCCATTATTAAGTACGACCAACGCAGTGATTACCGTACAGGGAAACCCACAGACCACGAATATGGCACAGGCTCTGAATGAAGCTTTTCTTGCAGCTTCAGACTTAAAATTAAAAGAGAAATTAAGCATTTATCCAAATCCGGCGCAGAATTTCATTCAAATTAAAGGTGAAATTGAAAAAGATGCTAAAATCAACATTTACGGAATAGACGGAAAATTAATTAAAACCACCGATTCAAAATCCGGCAAAATTGAAATTTCAGAGTTAGCTTCTGCTGTTTATTTCATTGAAGTTTCAGGTTCAAAGACATCCAAAGCAACTACTAAATTCATAAAGAAATAAAATTATTTTTATAAAATTTTTAACCGTTCTACATTTTAGAACGGTTTTTGATTGATCGCTTCTGTAAACCTTGTTTATTTAACATAACCACCAAATCACCCAAAACTTTGAAGCTATGAAAAAAATATTGCTACTTGTCCCTTGTTTTCTGTTTACAGAAATCATTGCTCAGGAATTAGGTTCGAACCCACCGGCAAATTTTACTCCTGAAGATAAGATGAACATTATAAAAACCAATATTACGGGTTACGCTTTCAGAAACATCAATTTATCATATGAAAGATCAATCAACCGTTGGTTTGCAATTAATGTAGGTTTCGGAACAGTTGCAGAAGGCAAAGTTCCTTTTATGAATGCTTTTCTGAGCGACGAAGATGAAAAAGATTTTCAGAATCTGAGAATTAAAGCTACGAATTTTACCATTGAGCCGAGATTTTATATCGGGGAAGGCTACGGGAAAGGATTTTATTTTGCTCCTTACTACCGTTACTCTAAGGTATCATCCAATACTTTTGATTTCACTTATGATTATACCGCATTGAACAATACCTATCCTATTCCGCTGAAAGGAAACGGAGAGGCAAGCGGAAATAGCGGCGGACTCATGATCGGCGCACAATTCTTCCTGAATAAACAACATAATCTTGTTTTGGATTTCTGGATTGCGGGAGCACATTACGGCTCCGGAAATGGTGACTTTAGCTTATCAAGTGATGTAGTTTTAACTCCCGATATGCAGGCACAGCTAAAAAAGGAAATTGAAAATCTTGATATTCCATTTGTAGAATACACCGTAGAAACCAATGCTAATGGTGCAAGAATAAAAGTAGACGGTCCTTGGGCAGGATTCAGAAGCGGGTTTTCTCTCGGTTATAGATTTTAAGAACTAAAAAACGCCTTCATCAGTTGAAGGCGTTTTATATTTTAGCTGCTGTAGCATTCTTTGAATCTCGAAATAAGATTATCCAGAGTATGACGCTGTACATAAACCGTTTTCACCTCTTCATACCTTGGAGATTTGTAAAACACTTCATGGAAATCCATACTCCCGTTACCCACTTTTACAATTTTCTGAACATCAATGTTCAGTTTTTTCAATTCATCTTTTAAGACCTGAAATTCGTCTTGTATATTATTCATCTTTATATTTTTGTTTTTGATTAAAAAAATAATAAAATTCACATAACTAACCCCTGCTAAAAACAACAAAAAGCTAATTTTTTAATAAATTTAGCAATTCTATTTGAAATAACCATGGGGTTGATCATATTTTTTGTAGTTATAGTAAATTACAAAAACCGTACCTAAGTCCGTAATTGTGAATCAAAAGTGAATTTAATATTAATTTAATGTTAACAAATGCAGTATTAATGATGCTTTGCATAATTGTTTCTTACTGAATCATTTAAAATAAATTCCGAACCGGTTTAATAAATTAGCTTAAAAATTTTTAATATTTTTTTAACTTTAAGCTTATCTGACCATCAAAAAAGAAATCACTTTCTTATGAATTTCATCAAAGCAACATTCTTGTTAGGATTAATAATGTTTTCAACCTTAAATTTTGCTCAAAAATACGAGCCTGTTATTCTTGAAGCTAAAAAAGGAGATGAAAGCAAGAATACATCAGACAAAAAAGAAAATACCAGATATTTCTTACAGTTTGGTATCATGTCTAAAAACCATGAGAAATTTAAAGACAAATACGGAGTATCTGTCGTTTACGAAAACTGCGTTATCACTGCCTATATGTCTGAAAAAGCAAAGAAGAACAATCAGGAAACCGCTCGATATTTAAACGAAAAATATGGCGAAAGCTGGAAAAAAGATTTAGAAATAGTTCCTTACGGATTATAAATTCTGCTGTTCTTCCACTTCAATCTCATGTCTTAGCTGTGCTTTATATAAAGTAGAGTAATAGCCATTTTTATCAAGGAGTTCAAGATGTCTACCTTCTTCAACGATTTTACCGTACTCCATCACGATGATTTTGTCGGCTTTTTCTATGGTCGAAAGTCGGTGTGCAATGATAATGGAAGTCCTGTTTTTGGTAATTTTCTCAGTTGCTCTCTGAATTAATTTCTCACTTTCGTGGTCTATTGATGAGGTTGCTTCATCGAGAATAAGAATTTTCGGGTCTGATAGATATGCTCTTAAGAAGGACAACAATTGTCTTTGTCCCAATGAAATCGAAGAACCTCTTTCGCTAACAACATATTCATAACCTCCCGGAAGCTGCTCGATAAATTGATCAACTTCAATTTCTTTGGCTCCCGCTTTTATTTTTTCTAAAGTGATCTCATCATCGCCGAAAGCAAGATTTTCATAAATGCTTCCGTGAAAAAGGAAAACATCCTGCAAAACCACACCGATATGACTTCTCAGATTATACAGCTCGTAATCTTTTAATTCAACATCATCAATAAAAATTTCTCCTGAATTGATATCATACAATCTAGTAATCAAGCTGATAATGGTAGATTTTCCGGCTCCGGTTGCACCGACAATCGCAACAGTTTCTCCAGGATTTACTTTAAAATCGATCCCCTTCAAAACCTCCTGCTTTTCATCATAAGAAAAACGCACGTTTTTGAATTCTATCTTACCGTCGAAGTGATCTTTTTTTACAGTTCCCGTATTCGGCATCGCGTAATCTTCGTCCATGATACCCAAAACTCTTTCTGCCCCTACAATTCCACGCTGAATATTATTAAAACGGTCTGCAATCTGCCTCAACGGACGAATCAACATTGAAATAAACTGAATAAAAGCAATCACAACACCTGCACTGATCGTAATATATCCTCCGTAGAAGAGTACAAATCCGATGAACAATGACGAAATCAATTCGACGACAGGAAAAAACAGTGAAAAAATAAATACTGTTCTGAGTAAAGCACTTTTTAAAGTAATATTAATTTCATCAAACTTTTTAAATTCAGCCTGCTGTCTGTTAAATACCTGAATAATCGGCATTCCCGCTAATCTCTCCTGAACAAATGAATTTTGTGTGGAAGTCCAGTTTCTTTCGTCTCCAAAAGCTTTTTTTAATCTTTTCTGAAAAAATCTTGTGATTACAACCATTAAAGGTAAAATCGCAAGAGAAATATAGCTTAGATGAACATCCACCTGAAACATCATGAAGAGAACAAAAATAATTCTCAAAACGTCTCCGAAAACCATCAGAAAACCATCTGTATAAACCGTTGCAATGGTTTCAACATCTCCAACCGCTCTTGTTACCAATTGCCCGATCGGTGTTTTATCGAAAAAAGCCGTTCTGAAATAAATCAGTTTATTGTACAACCTCTCACGAATATCTCTGATTACATTCTGCGAAATGTAGTTGGAAAAATAAACCAGAAAGAAGTTTAAAACAGTTTCCGCAAAAACCAACCCTACCAAAGCATAAATATGCTTCATCATCAAAGCTTTGTCTTTCAGCTTTGTAATATCATTATCTACGATCTGCATTGTGAGATAAGGTCTGTAAGTAGAAACAACGGATAATATAACGGAAATAATCAGGGTAAAAATAAACCAGCTACGAAACTTCATTCCAATGAAGAACAGCCTTTTTACAATTGCCCACGTATCTTGTTTTTTCATTATAGAAATTGACGTAAAGAATTAGTTTGAAAAAATTCTCTGCAAAAATACGGCTTTATAATTTTAAAGGCTGAAAAAACTGAGATAGAAATAACAGATATATTTCGATTGACAGATACCGTTAAAGAATATTCTTTTTCTCCTCAGCTCCGATTTCTTCAATTTCCCAAACCTGACTTTTTGAAACTTCTTTTTTAAATTTATTTTCAAGAATTTTATAAACCCCGTAAACTGCTCCAATGGCAAACAGCCAACTGATAATATTAATTCCTGAAAAACCGGAATAATTATTTTCGTTCAGGTAATTCGGATTACTAAAAACCATGAAAATATCGTAAGTGACCAAAAAGAAAATCTGAAAACCCAAATAAATGCCTATTGCCAAAAGGCCGAAATACCATTTCGTTTTGCCAAATCTTTCAGCCAAACCGGCATAATAACGATAAGCTCCCACAAGAATAATAATTGACATCATTGTTTTTAGTTTGATATAAAATTAATGATTTATTTAAAATCATAACCTACGTCTACCAAAAAAAGTGCATGAGCCGGCGCAGAAGTTCCTGCAGAATTTCGGTTTTTATTTTCTATTACTTTTCTCACATCTTCAGGCTGAATTTTTCCTGAACCTACCTCAACCATTGTTCCGACAATTGCTCTTACCATATTCCTTAAAAATCGGTTTGCCGAAATGGTAAACTTCAATTCGGTTCCGTTTTGCTCCCATTCTGCTTTGTACATTTTGCAGAGATTGGTTTTGTTGTCGGTATGAAGCTTCGCAAAGCTTGTAAAATCTTCGTATTCAAATAAGATCTTACATGCTTCATTCATTTTATTAATATCTAAAGATTTTCGCCAGTGTTGCCAAGCCGAATCCTGAGTAAAAGGATTTTTTTCTAAGGAAATGTAATATTCATACGTTCTGAAAGTTGCATCAAAACGGGCGTGAAAATCATCTTTAACCTGGAAAATTCTCCTTATACCAATATCGGCAGGTAAAAAACTGTTTAGTTGATGAACTAATTTTTCATTCAGAACCTGTTCTGTGTCAAAGTGAGCAAACATTCTCTTGGCATGAACTCCAGTATCGGTTCTTCCGGCACCAGTTGTTTTGATTTCTTCTCTTAAAATCGTTGAAAGTGCTTTTTCCAGTTCTTCCTGTACAGAAATATCTTTCGGCTGAATCTGATAGCCAAAATAATTTTTACCGTTGTAAGAAAACTCTATAAAATATCTCAATATAATATTATTTGAATGTAACGAATCCATCTTCTAATATGACCGAAATCATAAATCAGCTGAAGTTTAATCGTATTTTAAACCTTCTGCAAAAATACTTTAATTTGATGATAAAAAAATATAGATTTTTGTTGAAAACTCATCAAAAATAACATCCGTAAACCTATGAAAATTCTTATTTTTGCAAACGTATGAAAAGATGGTATCTCTATCCTTTTTCTTTAGGTTATCATATGGTTACGGGGATCCGAAACACAATGTATGATCTGGGAATTTTTAAATCTACGAAATTCAAGACTCCGATTATCAATGTCGGTAATCTTTCTGTGGGCGGAAGCGGAAAATCACCAATGGTGATGTATCTCGCAAAATCACTATCTAAATATTATAGAACAGGTGTACTTTCCAGAGGTTATGGAAGATTGACGAAAGGATATGATGTGACCAACTACGACAGTAATTACAAAACTGTGGGTGATGAAGCGATGCAGCTTTTTGAGCGTTTTAAGAACCGTTTTGTGATTGCCGTTTCCGAAGACCGAGTTCCCGGAGCAAGAAAAGTAATCGACGATATGGATCTTGATGTTTTGATTCTTGATGATGCAATGCAACACCGAGCCATCAAAGCCGGATTCAATATTCTGATGACTGATTTTAATGATCCTTATTTTAAAGATCACCTTCTTCCTGCCGGAGATTTAAGAGAATCCAGAGCCGGAGCAAGCCGTGCCGATATTATCATGGTCAGCAAATGTCCCGATGAACTTACTGAGGAAACCAAACAATATTATATTTCAAGAATTCGTCCTACAAAAAATCAAAAGGTGTTTTTCTCCTCGATCGGCTATGATGAAAATGTTTATGGTACAAGAGATAAAATGCTTCCTGATAACAATCTGAATTATTACGATATTCTTTTAATTACAGGAATTGCCAATCCGAAACCCTTTTTGGCTCATTTGGCTAAATTTTCCCAGCGCGTAAAACATTTAAAATTCAGAGACCATCACAATTTTTCTGAAGCAGATATCAAAAATATTCTCGCTGAATATAAAAAACTGGGTGAATACAAATTAATTCTCACCACTGAAAAAGATTACGTTCGTCTGAAAACTTTCGATTATCTGCGTGATTTGGTGTATTACTGGCCAATCAATGTGGTCATTGATAAAAAAGAAGAATTCAATCAGACGATTATGAATTATGTGAATAAAAAATAAGAGAAATCTGCAGCAATCGTTGCAGATTTTTTGTTTAGATAGCTTAATTAAACGCTATGACCGCATATTGTTCTAAATCTTGTACATTTTCCGTTCGCAAAGGCGTCCCACTCAGCAATAAGAAAAACGATCATTTGCTGAACGAAGTGCCTGCGAACGAAAAAATTATCTATTATTTAGAATCCTTCTGCGCTCTTAGCGTTAAAAATTCTAATATAGATTATTTCAATTCTTAAATTTCTGCCAATTCATTTTATTTCATTCTGATTTCACCTTTCATTGTTTAGATTTGTAAAAAATTTTAGATATGAAGCAGATAATGATTGTCATGATGTTGGGTATTTTCACTTTGGGATGTGCGCAGAAAGCCCCTGAAGTTTCAAAAACTCAATTTTCAAAAGAGGCATTACACCAGAAGTTGGAAGATGAAAACGGGAAAAACATTAGCGTTCAGGAAATATTAGACCAACATAAAGGAAAAATCTTGGTCATTGATTTTTGGGCAGGTTGGTGCCGAGATTGTCTTAAAGCTCTACCGAAAGCAGAAGAATTGGAGAAAAATAATCCTAACATTGATTTTGTATTTTTTTCTCTGGAAAGATCAAAAGAGAAATTCGACAGCAGTTTGGAAAGATTCAATATGAAAGAAAAAGAAAATTATTGGTTTGCTAAAGGCTGGGAAAACGATTTCAACAATTACATTGACCTCAACTGGATTCCGCGATACATGGTGATCGATCAAAAATCCGGCATTGCAAAATATTATGCAATTTCTCCCGAAGATCCGGAAATTCAGGCAACGATTGACAGACTTTCAAAATAAGGTTGAGATTGAGGTTAAGGATAATTTAGACTGACAAAACCTTTGTAATTATCTCATTATTAAACCACAAAAGTCACAAAAGTTTTTTAAGCTTTAAACTTTGAAAACAGAAGTTCACAAAGCATGAAAATCAAAGGTTTTCAATAGACTTAAATGCTCTTTAATCACGGTTATTACATCTCTAAATTTAGAACCAAGAATTTAGCTTTTATGATTAAACTTCAAACCTTAAACATAGAACTTTGAACCAACAAATCTTAGAATCCATATCTTTGTGATATGGATTTTCCGTTTCCGCTCCGCAAAATAATTCATGTTGATATGGATGCATTTTATGCTTCCGTAGAACAGCATGATGATCCTTCTCTGCGGGGAAAGGCCATTGCAGTTGGAGGCGGTCATCGTGGTGTGGTTTCAGCAGCGAGCTATGAAGCGAGAAAATTCGGTGTGCGTTCTGCAATGCCAAGTAAAACAGCCAAAGAAAAATGCCCGCATCTTATCTTTGTTCCGCCAAGATTTGCACGATATAAAGAAATTTCTAAAAAAATACGTGAGATATTTTACGAATACACCGACTTGGTAGAACCGCTTTCTTTGGATGAAGCCTATCTGGATGTCACAGAAAATAAAAAAAGCATTGAATCTGCGAATCAGATTGCAAAGGAAATTCGTCAGAAAATATTTGAGCAAACCGGCTTGACCGCTTCTGCAGGAATTTCGATCAATAAATTTTTAGCAAAAGTAGCTTCAGATATTAATAAACCGAACGGACAGAAAACGATCCACCCTGACAAAATAGAAAAATTTCTTGAAGATTTACCGGTTGAAAAATTTTACGGTGTGGGTAAAGTGACCGCCAATAAAATGTTCAGTCTGGCAATTTTTAAAGGAAAAGATTTAAAAAACAGATCGCTGGAGGATTTAACAAGACTTTTCGGAAAATCAGGAGCGTATTATTATAATGTAGTACGGGGAATTCATCTTTCGGAAGTGAAACCTCATCGCATTCAGAAAAGTGTTGCCGTAGAACGTACTTTTTTTGAAGACCTCTTTGATGAGCAGCAGATTAACGAAAAGCTTCAGAATTTAAGCGAAGAACTTCATAATCGGCTTCAGAGAAATAATATTTTCGGACGGTCTTTAACGCTGAAAATAAAATACAAAGATTTCTCACTGTTTACCCGCAGTTTTACGAAAGAAGAATACTTCAGCTCGCCCGAGCAATATTTTACCACCGCAAAAAAACTATGGGAACTCAGACCTTTCGATAAAGCGGTACGATTATTGGGACTGTCATTATCACACCTCAACACAGAAGAAAAAAAGCAGATTTCGGTTCAGCTTAAAATTCCATTTGAGGATTTTGAATAATTACAAAATCAATCAATTGATATCACAAAATTTACTTTTACTATGAATCCGACCATGATACAATTTTTCCATTGGTATTCCGAAGGAAACGGAACACTGTGGAATCACGCCAAAGAACAGGCAAAATATTTATCCGATTTAGGAATCACTTCCGTTTGGTTTCCTCCCGCTTACAAGGGAACGGACGGTGAAAATTCTGTAGGATATGACTCTTATGACCTTTTCGACCTTGGCGAATTCGACCAGAAAAACTCCGTCCGTACAAAATACGGAACTAAAGAAGAGTACATCGATTCTATTAAAACTTTACAGTCTTATAACATTGATGTTATTGTGGATATTGTTTTGGGCCATAAAGGCGGTGGCGATGAACTTGAGAAATTTAAAGTTGTAAAGGTTGATGAAAACAACCGTGATAAAGTAATTTCGGGAGAAATAGAAATTGAATCGTATACTAAATTTACATTTCCGGGAAGAAATAAAAAATACTCGGAATTTGAATGGAATTTCACCTGTTTTAGCGGAACCGATTATGCTGAAGGCAGAGATTCTCATATATATAAAATCAAATCTGAATACGGTGACGACTGGGAAGAAATGATTGATGATGAAAAAGGAAATTATGACTATCTGATGTTTAACGACATTGAACATAGAAACCCTCACGTTCGTGAAGAGTTAAATCATTGGGCAAAATGGTATTTTGATGAAACAGGCTTTGACGGTGTGAGATTAGACGCTTTAAAACATATTTCGTTTGATTTCTATAAAGAATGGCTGACTTTATTACGCTCAAATGCAGGCAAGAATATTTTTGCTGTAGGTGAATATTGGGCTCCCGGGCAGCTCAATTTATTACAGAAATATATTGAAGCCACAGAAGGTTGTATGAGTCTTTTTGACAGTTCATTACACAATAATTTCCACACAGCATCCAAAGAGGGAAATTCTTATGATTTACGACATATTTTTTCTGAAACGTTAACAGATGCTGACCCATTGCATTCGGTAACACTGGTTGATAATCACGACACACAACCGCTTCAGGATCTCGAAGCACCGGTAGAACCTTGGTTCAAACCGATTGCGTATGCTTTAATTCTGTTAAGAGAAAGCGGTTATCCATGTGTTTTTTACCCCGATTTATATGGAGCGAATTATAAAGATACCGACCGCGAAGGCAATGAACATGAAATTTTCTTAGAAAAAGTTGATGGTATTGAAGAATTGCTTAAAGCAAGAAAAGAAAATGCTTACGGAATTCAGAGAGATTATTTTGAGCATGCCAATTGCTTGGGCTGGGTTCGTGAAGGAGACAATGAACACGAAGGTTGCGCCGTTGTTTTAAGCAATAAAGATGCTTACACAAAACCTATGGAGATGGGAGAAAGATACATCGGAAAAACTTTTTATGATGTTTTGGGAAGATCAGAAGAAAAAGTAGAAATCAGGGAAGACGGATGGGCAGATTTTCCGGTTCCGGCTGGGAATGTGAGTGTTTGGATTCCTGAATAATTTATTTTTAAAGCTCTCGCTGATTTTGCTGATGACGCAGATTTATTTTCTACATTTTAAATCTGCTCAATCTCCTTACTCTGCGAGAGAAAAATTCACAAGAGCTATAAAAACAAAAAATCCAGTCTAATGTTGGACTGGATTTTTTATTATTTCTTTAAATATAAATCAAAATAATCGGTGACTTTCTGCATCAAATGTACTCTGTCTTTTCCGATCACATTATGCGGATGTCCCGGGTACACAAAATAATCCATCTGAATACCGTGGTCTACTGCAGATTTGATGAATTTCATCGAGTGCTGCCAAACCACAACATCATCCTGAGCACCATGAATCATCAGTAATTTCCCTTTCAAATTCTGGACTTTATCCAAAAGATTGGAAGCGGCATATCCTTGAGGATTTTCCTGTGGAGTATCCATATATCTTTCGCCGTACATAATCTCGTACATGCTCCAGTCGATTACCGGACCACCTGCAACACCTACTTTGAAAACATCAGGCTGACGAAGCATGAAGCTCGTCGTCATAAACCCGCCAAAACTCCAGCCGTGAATTCCCATTCTTTCTGAATCTACATATGGAAGCGATTTCAGGTAGTTAACACCTTTCATCTGGTCATTCATTTCTGTCGTTCCTAGATTTCTAAAAACAGCCTGCTCAAATTTAAGCCCACGGTTTGCTGACCCCCTTCCGTCCATTGTAAAAATAATGTATCCGTTCTGAGCCATATATTCATACCAAAGATTTCCTGAAGCCGGGAAAGAATTGGTTACAAGCTGTAAATGCGGACCATTGTACAAATAAACAATAGCAGGATATTTTTTATTCGGATCGAAATTGGTCGGAAGAATAATCTTTCCATATAAAACCGTTCCGTCATCAGCCTTTAAAGTGATGTTCTTAACTTCCGGACGGTCGTAGTTTTTCAGCGGATTATCTGATTTCAAAAGATTAGTAGCCTTTAAAGTTGTTGTATTCAAAATATCTGCAACCCTTGGAGCCGTTGCATTGCTGTAAGAATCATATAGATAATTACCATCACCGCTTAATACTCCTGAATGCACACCTTCTGCATTGTCTAATCTCTGGGTTTTGAAAGTATTCCAGTTGATTCTGTATAAATGCTTTTCAGTCGGAGTTTCTTGTGTAGAAGTATAATAAATATCCTTTGTTTTTTCATTAAAACCTAAAATATCGGTAACCAGCCAATCACCTTTTGTAATCTGAGCAATCAGACCTTTTTCTAAACTGTAATGAAACAAATGATTGTATCCCGTTCTCTGACTTTGCCAGATAAAATCTGTATTTGAATTGGGGAAAAATGTAAGCGGATGTTGTGGTTCTACATACTTATCACTGGTTTCTTCAAATAAGGTATTGATGAAATTTCCTGTAACAGCATCATATTTATTCATTCTTAAATGATTCTGACCTCTGTTTAAAACGCCCACGAAGATGAATTTAGAATCAGGACTCCATGTAACTGCCGTTAAATATTGGTCTTTTTCGCCATCAATTTTCAAAAATGTTGTTGATTGATTTTTAATATTATAAACACCCAGCGTTACTTCATGAGACGTTTTTCCTGCCATCGGATATTTTATATTCGTATTTACTGCAGGAGTTACAGACCAATCGATAATAGGATAATCTGCAACCATCGTTTGATCCATTCTGTAGAATGCTACATTTTCAGAATTGGGAGACGGGAAAATTCCGGTATCGATTCCGAATTCGTTTCGGTGAACATTGGAAGCTCCATTCAGAATATTTGTATTAGAATCATTCGTTACCGCAACTTCCTGTCCGTTTTTGTTAATGAATAAATTATTTCCTTTTGTATATACTAAAGTCTGATTATCTGCCAATGTTTTCACATTTTCAGCTTGATCCCCTAAAGCTACAGAGCGCTTCACTTTCCAGTCATTACCTGATTTTTCAACCCAATACATTTGGTTATTGGCTGTAAAATAGGCTTCAGAATTGGTAATGAATTTTACCGGAGGAAGCCCTTTCAGCTTTTTATCAGCAAAATTTTTGTTAACCTGATTCAGTGAGATTAAAGTATCCTGCTTGTTTGTTTTAATATCAGTTGCAAGATAGCCTCCTTTCACTGCCTGGATGTAAGATTTGCTGTCACTGGACCAGGAAAACTGCGAAATATTTTTCACAGCAAGATTGGTTCTCATTCCGTTTACAGCTTCCGCCATGGTAAACTTCTGAGTTTGAGCAAAAGCTGCTCCGCCCAAAAGTACCATAAATAAAGAAAATTGATGTAGTTTCATTGTACAAAATTGAATCTGTCAAAAGTAAGAAATAAAATGCACACGTTAAGAAATGTTAAAATAAAACATTGATAATGTATGATTTTTATCTTAAAGTTTATTATTAAACCTCATAAGTTTTGAAAACCTATAAGGTTTCTTCTGAAAAGACTCATGATTTCTTCTTTTTAAATGACATATATTTTAAGATTACATAAGTTTTAGCCCCGATTGAGCGGCATGTCTGAGCTCTTTTCAAATGTTTCATTGCGGCGGCTTCGCCGCCGCAATGAAACATTTGAAAAAGCGAGTAGCGAAAGCGGGAAATAGCTCCTAATAAAATATGTAACGAGTAAATTAGCAATAAGAATTATTAAATTTATGCTAAAATGTTTTTCTTATCCTAAATCAATGGTTTGGGTATCATAGTTGCCGTAGATTTGCTTCAATAAATAACAACATAAAAAACAACAACAATGGCTACAAAATGGAATTTAGACCCGGCTCACAGTGAAATTACTTTTAAAGTAAAACACATGATGATCTCTAATATTAAAGGTAACTTCACCAATTTCAACGCAGAAATTGATGCTGAAGACGATACTTTTGCCAACGCAAAAACTACGGCAACAATTCAGGTAGATTCTATTTCTACCCATAATACAGACAGAGACAACCACTTAAAATCTGCAGAATTTTTCAACGCAGAAGCAAACCCTACCATTACTTTCGAATCTACTGCTTTGAACAATTCTGTAACAGGAAATCTTACCATCAATGGAATAACTAAGCCTGTAACTTTGGATGTAGACTTTGGGGGTATCAATGTAGATCCTTGGGGGAATACAAAAGCTGGATTTTCTTTCGAAGGAAAGATCAACAGAAAAGATTTTGGTCTTAACTGGAATGCAGCTCTTGAGGCAGGTGGTGTAATGGTAAGTGAAGATGTAAAAATTGCAGGTGAACTGCAGTTTGTAAAACAAGCTTAATTTAATTGATTTCTACAAGCTACGGTATCGTAGAATAATGAAATCATTGTTTTTTAAATCATAAAGGTTCAGGGATTTTAAATAACCTTGAACCTTTTTTAATCTCAATAAAATGAATCTTAACGATCTACAGAATATCAGCAATGAATTTAAGAATTCGCAGAAAATGCCGGTTTTATTTCTTGGTCATGGCTCTCCGATGAATGCGATTGAGGAAAATCAATTTGTTCAGGGATTCCGAAATGTGGCTAAAGAAATTCCGAAACCGAATGCCATTCTGTGTATTTCCGCGCACTGGTTTATCCGTGGTACGAAAGTTACTGCGATGGATATGCCTAAAACAATTCATGATTTCGGAGGCTTTCCACAGGCATTGTTTGATGTACAATATCCTGCTCCCGGAAATCCAGAACTTGCTCATGAAACGGCAGAACTTCTAAAACCAATTTTAGTAGAAGAAGATCATCATTGGGGTCTTGATCATGGAGCTTGGTCAGTAATTAAGCATATGTATCCACATGCAGATATTCCAGTAATTCAGTTGAGTATTGATTATACAAAACCTCCACAATATCATTTTGATCTGGCTAAAAAATTAGAAAAATTAAGAGAAAAAGGCATTTTAATTATTGGCAGCGGAAACATAGTTCATAACTTAAGATTAATTGATTGGCAAAATATTGATACTATTGGAGCGGGTTGGGAATGGGCAATCGAAGCCCGTGAAAAAACCAACAACTGGCTTCTTGACGGAAACTTTCAGAATCTAATCGATTACCAGAAACAGGGCATTTCTTTGCAATATGCAGTTCCAACACCGGATCATTATCTACCGTTGATCTATTCTTTAGGCCTGAAAAATAAATCTGAAGATCTTGTTTTATTTAATGATGATTTGATTGGAGGCTCATTGAGTATGACCAGTGTAAAAATTGGATAAATTAAATTTTCACCTATACTTTTTTTATCACTATAAATTTAGTAATATTGTTTACCATGAAAAACGCAATATTACTTTTTTTTGTTTTCTATCCTTTGCAGCTTCTACTTTCACAGGTTATAAAAGGCAGAGTCGTAAACGATATTGAAAAACCGATTGCCAATGTAAACATTTATCTCGATGGAACAAAAACAGGAACAGTTTCTGCTGCTGATGGAAGTTTCGTTTTGGATATTCCTCCAAAAACAAACAACAGTGTGGTATTCAAAAAAGATGATTATGAATCTTTTACAGTAAACAGCTCGGATGTTGCCAATAAAAATCTGAAAGTTGTTCTGATAAAAGCAAAGGAAATCGAAGAAGTCGTGATCATTCCGTTTACTGAGACGGCTTATAAAAATTACATTCATTATTTTCTAAGTAATTTCATTGGTGAAGATCAATCCAATGTTAAAATAAAGAACCAACGTTCACTGAAATTTTCTTATGACAAACAAAATAAGATTTTAAGGGTAAAAGCTCCACAGACTTTAATTATTGAAAATAAGAATTTAGGGTACACTATTGATTACAAACTGGAAGAATTTACAGCAGATTTTGAAAATAAAGTTACCACTTACTTCGGAACCAGCTTCTTCAAGGAAACAAAAAATACAGATAAAGTAAAGCTCAACAGAATGAATGCCTATGACGGAAGTGCGTTTCATTTTATGAGAAGTCTTTATAAAGGTAATGTGAAAGATGAGGGATTTACCGTTCATCAGGTAACAAAGTTTCCCAATGAAAAATATCCTACTGAACAAGAATTATTAAAGTTAAAAGAGTACACAAAAGTTCTGAAATCGAATCCTAAAACAACGATCGTTATACCTGATGAAATTCAGGACATCATGAACCGTAAAAATAACGAGTCTAAATATAAAGTCGCCGTTACAAGACGAAATCTTACTGAAACAGATTACACCAAAAAGCAAGATTCAAAAGTCATACTTGATTTTAAAGATATTTTAGAAGTGCGACATGACAAATATTATTATGAGCTTAAAGGTAAAGACTTCGTAAAGAGCAAGTTTCCTATAAAACAAGCAACCCACATCCATTCTAATGACGAAACTTTTGAAATTTATAGCAACGGTAACAATTCAAACCCTACCAATCTTTTGTTTCAGGGAGATTTTACCAAAAACAAAATAGAGTTTCTTCTTCCTTTAGATTATCAATTAGGAGATTAATTTAAACAAAAAAAGCTTCCGTTTTGGAAGCTTTTTTTGTTTAATACAATTAAAATTTATTGTACAGCCTGTAAAACATTGATGTTTCCATAGCCGTAATCTGCATTCTTCGTTGGATAATACGTTGCAGACTGCCTCATTTTATTTAAAATCTGATCTCTCGTCCATGAAGGATTTTTAGACCAGACCAAAGCTGCAATTCCTGCTGTAGAAGCAGTTGCCACAGAAGAACCACCTACATAATCCGTTTGCGCATTATAATAACTTAAAACCGGAATATTGTTTCCTGAAGCTCTTTCCATCTGATAGGTAAAATCAATTTCCGCTCCTGAATGGCAAACATCGCATTTTTGATTCGAAGTATTTTCTTTCACTCCTGTGATTGCCTGAGTTTCGGGCATCCAGGCCGGGAAAATTACGCCAACAAATGTGGTAAAACTTGTTGAAGTTCCACCTGCGCAGAAAATCAGTTTTCCTTTAGAATAAGCATATTTTACTCCATCTTCAATTTTCCCCACAGAGAAAATGTGTCCCATCGACATCGATATAATTTTTAC
Source organism: Chryseobacterium sp. RLHN22 (assembly GCF_051011795.1). Lineage (NCBI taxonomy): Bacteria > Pseudomonadati > Bacteroidota > Flavobacteriia > Flavobacteriales > Weeksellaceae > Chryseobacterium > Chryseobacterium sp. RLHN22. The sequence continues at coordinate 10,641 of NZ_JBPCHW010000020.1, read as the reverse complement.
GCTTGCCGTATTGCCAAGGTTTGTGAAAGCTATTTTTACCCCTTCTTGCTCATGATAACCATCCAAAACAACATTTGAAGCTGCTCGATAAGAAATCAGATTTGCATTATACGCAATACCAACAGGTTGTCCCTGATTATTTCTCGGAGCAGCCATTGCCGAAGCCATGCTCGTTCCGTGACCGCATTTATCATCTGCTCCGTCATAACCTGAACTCCATGGCCAGACTGAATCTACATACACTCCGTTTTTACTGATTGTTCTGCCTGAAGATGAACCATTATTAAAACTTCCGCTCAATAAACTTTGATTAAAAGAAACTCCAGAATCAATCAACCCAATAGTAACTCCCGCTCCGGTGCTGTAATTCCATGCGTTTGTAATATTATGTTTGACAAATGACCAGGGCACTTTTGCATTTGGAGAAACAGTCGTATAATCTGCCGCATTTAATGTTGTAGATTCAAGACCACAACCAGAAGAACTTCCACTTGATTTCGCTGTAGTTCCATTAATTTTATTTTCATTTTCAAAATATCGGTAATCTGCAGGTTCAAAATAACGGATTGATTTAAGTTTCCTCAATGCAACGACTGTTTCCTGCTTTTCTATATAGACATCAATTTGATTTAAAAATTCATCGGAAGCCAAAAGCACTCTCTCTTTTTCACCTTCATATTGTTTAATTACCTCTAAAATTTCGTTCTGCAAAGCTTCAGAATTGGAAGATTTACTTCTGTCGAAATCATCTTTGGAATCACCAAAACCGATCGAAGCGATTTTATTTCCCTGCATGATTCCACTCCACAAAAAATGAGAAGATGCCTCATTCCAATTGAACCTTCCTTTTGTTTTTGTGGTTTCATTAATTTGTTCATTGATTTGCCTCGCAGTGAGAGGATTAGTCTGCACAATTTCTTCCTGAACCTGATTGGTCTGAATTTCTTCTCTGGTACATGAGCTCAGCACAAAAAGCGTGAGTGCATAGAATACACATTTCTTCATAGTAATAGATTTTTAAATTTGGTATCACAAGATATTAATTTCTAATGACATACCATCATTATTACTATGCTGTACAGAATAGTTATTATGCATTTGAAATAATTGCATGTGCACTACTTACATTTTTCAATTAGTAAACATGTGCGCAAAAAAGATTTATTAAACTTATAATTAGACATAATTTCAACTTCATATAATTAATTTCCGTTGCCAAAAGTTATTCCGAAGAATCTGTGATTATCTGAACTTGTTTTCGTAAATTTGTGTTTGAAATTTTTTACTAAATGAAAGAAAGTGCTGTAAAAAAAATTGCAGTTCTTACTTCGGGAGGTGATTCTCCGGGGATGAACGCAGCATTAAGAGCGGTAGTAAGAACCGCAAACTATTACCATATCGAATGTTACGGAGTAAGAGAAGGCTATAATGGCCTTATTCACAATGATTTCCTTAAAATGGGACCTCGTTCCGTAAAAAATATAATCAACCAGGGTGGAACTATTCTAAAATCTGCCCGCTCCCAGGAATTCAGAACCCAAGAAGGTCGCCAGAAAGCTTTTGAAAACTGTCAGAAATTAGGAATTGACGGCTTGGTTTGCATTGGCGGAGACGGTACTTTCACCGGAGCCAAAATCTTCAATGAAGAATTCGGGATCAGAGTAATCGGTGTACCGGGAACCATCGACAACGATATTTTCGGTACTGATAATACAATCGGATATGATACCGCTCTAAACACCGCAATGGATGCCATCGATAAAATTCGTGATACCGCAACTTCGCACAACAGGGTTTTCTTTGTGGAAGTAATGGGACGTGATGCAGGCTTTATTGCTTTAAACAGCGGTTTGGCAACCGGAGCTCTGGATATTTTAATTCCTGAAAGAAAAGACAGTATCGAAGATTTGTTCACTAAATTCCGAAATGCTGAAAAAACAGGAAAAGCATCAAGCATCGTTGTCGTAGCTGAAGGTGAAAAGCTGGCAAATATCTATGAATTGGCCGAAAAAACAAAAGCAGAATTTCCGGATTATGACATCCGTGTTGCCATTTTAGGTCATATTCAAAGAGGAGGTTCTCCAAGCTGTGCAGACAGAGTTTTAGCAAGCAGACTGGGTTACGGTGCCGTTGTAGGATTAATGGACGGACAAACTAATGTAATGGCAGGAATGCGTTCGAATGATCTCACGTACACTCCGATTGAAGAAGCCATTAAAAAACATAATGAAATCAATAAAGATCTTTTGTTGATTTCAGAAATTTTAGCAATCTAATATTTTATATAATTTTAAAAAAATCAAAACACTATGTCAACAATTAAAGTAGGTATTAACGGGTTTGGTAGAATCGGTCGTCTTGTTTTCAGAGCAATGACTGAAAGAGACAACATTGAAGTAGTAGGAATTAATGACCTTATCGATGCTACATACATGGCTTACATGCTTAAATATGATTCAGTTCACGGGATTTTCCCAGGTGAAGTTTCTGTAGAAGGTAATGACCTTGTGGTAAACGGAAAAAAAATCAGAGTAACTGCTGAAAAAGACCCAAGTAACCTTAAATGGGATGCAATTGGTGCTGATTATGTAGTAGAATCTACAGGTTTATTTTTAGATAAAGAAAGTGCTGCAAAACACATCGCAGCGGGTGCGAAAAAAGTAATTCTTTCTGCTCCATCAAAAGATGATACGCCAATGTTTGTAATGGGTGTAAACCACACAGAATTAACTGACGATGTAAAAATCTTATCTAACGCTTCTTGTACAACAAACTGTTTAGCTCCTTTGGCTAAAGTAATTCATGATAACTTCGGAATCGTAGAAGGTTTGATGACAACAGTACACGCTACAACTGCAACTCAAAAAACGGTTGACGGTCCTTCAATGAAAGACTGGAGAGGTGGTAGAGCTGCTCTAAACAATATCATCCCTTCTTCTACAGGTGCTGCAAAAGCAGTAGGAAAAGTGATTCCTTCTTTGAATGGAAAACTAACGGGTATGTCTTTCAGAGTACCAACAGTTGACGTTTCTGTAGTAGATTTAACGGTAAGAATTGAAAAAGCTGCTTCTTATGAAGAAATCTGTGCAGTAATCAAAGCTGCTTCTGAAGGTGAATTGAAAGGTATTTTAGGATACACTGAAGATGCTGTAGTTTCTCAGGATTTCATCGGAGACAAGAGAACTTCAATCTTCGATAAAGATGCTGGTATCATGCTTTCTCCAAACTTCGTAAAACTTGTTTCTTGGTATGACAACGAAATGGGTTACTCAAATAAGTTGGTTGATATGCTGATTCATGCAGCTTCATTAACTAAATAATAAGCATTCGACTTAAAATAAAAAACCTTCCGTGCGGAAGGTTTTTTTGTTATTGACTATATGCACAATGAACAGTAGTTGAATCATTAGTACTATGTTTATCTTTAAAACCATTAATAAAACCGCGTAAATACTCACTGTCACTATCGCAAGCCAATCGCGTTTCTATTATTTTTCCAGATTGAGATTCTGCAATACAGGTAATACAGTCTTCCTGTTTACAAGATGAAAACACTATTACAATTAATAATATATATAGAGTAGATTTCATAATAACTTTTTTAAAGATTAAGCGATTTTGTAAAACCAATCTGAATTTGAAAAAAATCTTTTTTCCGGTCATCCAGTATTAAATAATTTGTAAATCTTATAAAAACTTTATCATCTCCTTTTGCTTTTGGGGAAGCATAATAAATACCTCCTCTTAGTGGTAACATCTTTCCGTGAATACTATCAAAAAATTCATTATCATTCAATTTCTGCCACATATATTTACCGTTAAAATCAATTCCAAAATTTTCTATTATTTTTGACTTTAAATTGATTTCAAAATATCTTATATGGTTATTTGCTGTCGTAGATTCATTATTTATAATAATTTTGCTTGATGTAAACATATATCCTGCCTTAAGCTCTAAAGAATTCGCCGGCCGCCAATCCCACTTAAAAACAGAAAGATCACAACCTACAGCAAAATTGTGTCTTCTGAAAATTTCTATAGGATTAAGATTATCTTCCTTAACCTCGATTGTTTCAAATTTACTATCTACTTTATTATAATGAAGATAAGGCTGAAAAGAGGAAAATAGGTAAATAAATTTGTTTGGAAGATTATGTCTATTAAGAAAAAATTTTCCCTTTCCTTCAAAATTCACTAAGGCATTTGCTTCATCACCAATAAGTCCTAATAAATCAGAATATGCTGTAAAACTTACAAGAGAATTGATATTATCATTCTTTTTAAGAATTCTTCTATCCGGATTTTTTCCATTATTTTTCATGCTAAAAGTATCATCATTTGGAAGAAAACCAAACCTCTTATTTGGCTCGAAAGTAACAATATTCTTCAAAAGAACAAACTGATCTCCGTCTGCATTATAGAGTCTGTCTTCTCCTCTTTTATCAAGATAAAGCAAAGCAATTGGTGATTTCTTATTAGTATAAGTTGTTCCATCATTAAGGTATACTTTGATAAACTCGAGCATACCTTCCTGAATATCAAACTTTACACTATCTATTTTGACAATAGGAAGAAAATATGTACCGCCCTGATCAAGTATTATGTCAATTTTTTTATAGCTAGTTTTTGTTGATTCTATCTTTTTTAAAAGTTTTAGATATAGTAATCTTAATTTTTTATCAGATTGTTTTGCATCATTAGATATTTTTTCTGCAAGCGCTTCATCATAAACAATTGTATTAGATTTTAAGATAATTTCTCCAATTGAAGTCTTTGAACCCTCGTTATTTTTAATGACATTTTTCACTAAATCAACGATCTCCTTATTTTTTTCTTTTTCCGGGTCTGTATTTTCCTTGTCTTCAGGCTCAAGAGTTGCCGACATCCCTGGAACATCATTTATTTGTTCCTTAGTCTGTCCCAAAACCATTCCCACCCATCCGAGTAGAAACAGCAATAGAATTTTTGTTTTCATAGTTAGTTAGTTTTAATTATGGTTTACTGCACACAAAAAACACCAACTATAAATACAATAATTATAGCCGAGTTTCCAGGTTTATTAGTTTATAGCAAATTTTGGAAATTTTGATAAATAAAAAAATCACCCAAAAGGGTGATTTTTAATGAAATTACAAGAATTAATATTCAGTTAATCCAAAGTCAGATTCTTTAACGACCAGATTCCGCCATTGTAAATATTCAAATCTATTTTAGAATTAATTCCGTAAACAATTCCGTTTTCTGTAAATTGCCAAAACTGCCATTGATCTTCAGGAGAAGGTTCGGGAACATCATTATAATTAGCAAGCCAGATCGGATAATCATCAAACTCACCTCTCAGAAAATCTTTGTAGTAATGATAATACGTATAAATAATTGGTTTTTCGCCATAAGTTTCTTCCACAATTTTACACCAGACTTTCAAATCTTCAATCAGCTTTTTATTCGATTTGCTTCTCGGCATTTTTTCAATGTCTAAAACAGGTGGCAAATCACCACTTTCCAGCTTTACATTTTCAAGAAAATTATTGGCCTGGATCACCGGGTCTTCATCAGCTCTGTAAAAATGATATGCTCCACGGATCAGATTATGCTCTTTCGCAGAAGCCCAAAATTCATCAAAATTTCTATCAGCACTTCTATTACCCATTGTGGCTCTCATGACCACAAATTCAAGCGGAATTGTTTTATTTCCAATACTTAAACTATCCCATTTTATATCTTCTTTATTTTGGTAATGGGAAATATCAAAACCATACGTTTTATCTAAATTATTTGAAATAATTTTCTGAATTCTCAAAGTTTCACTTTCACTGTTTTTTAGCTTCTTATGAGTAAACTTATTAAAATATAAAGCATAATAGTAACTGATTGACTGCTTTAGATATAAACCCGTTCCGATAAGCGCAATTACCAAAATGACAAGCAGGATCCTACGACGGAAAAAATAGTTCTTCCGCCTTGTTTTATGAAGGTTTCTGGCAGTTTTTTTGGTATACTTTTTCGGACTCATAAAGTTTTGCAAAACTAACTTTTTAAGTCTGAAAATACTAAAAAAATCATTAAATTTGAGTATTATGGAAACACGCGAAAAGATCATCATTATCGGAGGAGGTTTTGCGGGACTGCAGCTTGCAAAAACGCTGAACAATAAAAATAAAAAGGTTATTGTTCTCGACAGAGTAAACCATCATATGTTTCAGCCGCTTTTTTATCAGGTTGCATGCGGACGAATCGAGCCTTCCAATATTTCTTTTCCTTTCAGAAAGATCTTTCAGCAATCCAGAAATACACAGTTCCGATTAACCGATGTGAAATCAATTGATACTGCCAATAACAAAGTTATTACTAATGAGGCAGAATTTACTTATGATAAATTAGTGATTGCCACCGGTTGCAAAACCAATTTCTTTGGCAACAAAGAACTTGAAAGTAAAGCTTTCGGCATGAAAAATACCCAGGAAGCCATCAGCATCAGAAATCATGTTTTAATGACTTTCGAAAAATTGATTCTGGAAAAAAGCCGAAGTGATAACGGAAACTGGAATATCGTCATCGTCGGAAGCGGACCGACCGGAGTAGAATTAGCCGGAGCATTTTCAGAAATGAAAAAAGAAATTCTTCCGCGTGATTATCCTTATATGAATTTTGAGCAGCTTGAAATTATTCTGGTAAGTTCTACCGAAAAACCTCTTGCCGTAATGAGTCCCGAAGCTCAGGAAAAATCTGAAAAATATTTAAAAGAATTAGGCGTAAAATTTCTTAGTGGAGAAGTGGTGACCGATTATGACGGTGACAAAGTTTATTTAAAAAGTGGAAAAGAAATTCCGTCGAACAATGTAATTTGGGCAGCCGGAGTTACCGGAAATGTAATTGATGGGTTTCCTTCAGAAAATTTAGTTAGAAACCGATATATTGTCGACCGTTATAACAAAGTAAAAGGATACGAAAATATTTATGCAGTCGGAGATATTGCCTACATGGAAACTCCGAAATATCCGCAAGGCCATCCGCAAGTTGCCAACGTAGCTATTAATCAGGCAAAAAATTTAGGCAAAAACTTTTTAAAGAAGGGGAAAAACGAATGGGTTGAATACGAATACAAAGACCAGGGTTCTCTTGCTACCATCGGAAAGCACAGAGCCGTAGTAGACTTACCATTTATAAAATTTCAGGGATTTTTAGCCTGGTATTTTTGGATGTTCTTACATTTAATGCTTATTTTGAGCGTCCGAAATAAACTGGCAATATTTTTTAACTGGATGTGGAGTTATTTCAATAAAGATTCATCGCTCCGATTAATTATAGCGCCAAACAAAAAAAACAATACGCAGCAATGAGAATTGACATTATAAGCGTGCTTCCGGAATTGATGGAAAGTCCGTTTAAAGCTTCTATTTTGAAGAGAGCAGTAGATAAAGGAATCGTAGAAGTACATTTTCATCAGTTGAGAGACTGGTCAATCAACAAACATCGTCAGATTGATGACGAGCCTTACGGAGGTGGCGCAGGAATGGTGATGATGATTGAGCCTTTGGATAAATGTATTTCTGAGCTTAAATCTCAAAGAGATTATGATGAAATTATTTATCTGACACCCGATGGAGAAACTTTAAACCAGAAAATTGCCAACACACTTTCTATAAAGAAAAATCTGATTTTTTTGTGCGGTCATTATAAAGGTATTGACCAGCGTGTAAGAGACTTACATATTACAAAAGAAATTTCTATTGGAGATTTTGTTCTGACAGGCGGTGAACTGGCGGCATGTGTTTTGGCAGATGCTATCATTCGTCTGGTTCCCGGAGTTTTGAATGACGAGCAAAGCGCTCTGACAGACAGTTTCCAGGATGATTTGCTTTCACCACCAATCTATACAAGACCCGAGTCGTATAAAGGCCTTGACGTTCCGAAGATTCTTCTCAGCGGAAATTTTGCCAAAATAGAAGAATGGAGACACGAACAAGCCCTAAAAATAACCTCGGAAAAGCGGCCTGATCTTTTACAGTAACTTTAAAACCTTTCACAACGAATAGTTTTTGTTTAAAAATTTACATTTTTTATTTCTTTGGATAGATTTTCATTCTATCTATATCACTTTTACATGGATTATTTTTTCATCTTTAATCTATGATTTTTTTTGAATTTTATGTTGTAGATTTGCGACTTATTTGTCTTTATAATAATACCTTAAGATTTTAATTATAATTTAACCTAAATGTTATCTTTATAGTAAAATTTTTAATATATTTAATGAAGACAAATGAAATATTAAGTTTACTGCAATTAGAAAAATGTGTTGATGGAGCTTTTTGCTTTTTACAATGTTGAAAATTTATTTTTACCTGATCCGCCACAGACTCACAAACTCGATCCTACCAAATCAGGATTAAGAAATTGGGACGATAGGAAATACAGAGTAAAGCTTTCGAAAATTGCGCATGTTTTTCGTTTGATGAAGGAAGAAAACGGAGTTTTACCCGCCATTATAGGTTTATGTGAAATCTCCGGAAAGAAAGTTCTTGAAGATCTTGTACAGCTTGATCCTTTCGATTCTAAGTACGGAATTGTACATTATAATTCCCTCGATGAACGAAAGGTAGATGTTGCTCTTTTATACGACAAGTCTAAAGTTGAGATCATAGATTCTGAGGCAATCACCTTCTTTTTTGAAATTGTAGATAACAGACCGGATAATTATGACACAACAAGGGATGTACTCTATGCAAAACTAAAATGCAAAGGAGAACCGATCAATGTTTTTGTAGCTCACCTGCCCTCAAAAAGAGAAAAAGACATCAATCAGCCCAAACGGAACTTTATAATAAATGAAATTCGGAACAGAATTATAAACATTATTAACAAAGATCTGGAAAATGTCATTTTGTGCGGTGATTTTAATCAAAACCCGGATGATGAAAATTTAATTAACATTCTTTACGACGATTCACAGCAAAAGATCTTACACAATCCTTTTCAAAAGCTGTTTTCAACTAAAAAATATTCAACTTTTCATTATAAATCCGGATTACTGTTTGACCAGATTATGCTCTCAGATTCTTTTTTCAGAATCGGTGCGGCATTATCTTTTCAGGAAGCTAAAATTTTTAGCCCCGAAAGTATGAGTACCCGAAACAAAGGTTTCGAAGGCAGACCGTTCAGAACTTATGCAGGAACAAGATATCTCGGCGGATTCAGTGATCATTTTCCGGTTTTTGTAACTTTTAAAGAAAAGATTTGAGTTAAAAAATAAATATTAAGATGAAAAACACAAACAACACAGTTTATCAGTTAGACCCTCTGGATAAGGAAATTATCTATATGTTAATGGATAATTCTAAAAGTTCCTTAGCTTATATTTCCAAACAAGTAGGAATTTCTACAACAGCTGTGCACCAAAGAATCAAAAAACTGGAACAAGCCGGTGTCATTGAAAATTCGATATCATTTCTGAACCCAAGAAAAATAGGATATAAAGTAGTTTCATACATTGGAATGTTTTTAGATCAGCCAAGTCATTATAATGATGTTGTTAAATCTTTAAAAGAAGTGAATGAAGTTGTGGAAGCACATTACACTACAGGAAATTACACAATTTTTCTGAAGGTATTATGTAAAGACAATGATCACTTAATGCAGATTTTAAGCAAACTTCAAAAGCTGAAAGGCGTAACAAGAACCGAAACTTTCATATCTTTGGAACAAGGTATCTATAGACAACTGAAAGTATAATTACCATGAACATTGCACAATACTTAGATTCAACTTATTTAAAAACACCACATCAATCGGGCTTATCCGAAAAAGAGACATTACAGAAGGTAAAAGATTTAGCTCAAGAAGCAATCGATCATAAAATTTTCGCCGTGATGATTCGTCCTGATTTTGTCTCAGAAATTAAAAAGTTTTTTAATGAAAAAAAATCCCATGTTGTGCTGGGAACTGTAATTGGTTTTCATGAAGGAACTTACTCTGTTGAAGAAAAATTGGCCGAAGCTGAAAAAGCAATTCATGATGGAGCAGATGAATTAGATTTCGTAATCAATTATGAAGCTTATCTAAAAGGAGATTTAGATTTGATAAAAGAAGAATTTCTAAAATGTACTGAACTGTGCATTCATCATCAGAAAGTTGCTAAATGGATTATTGAAATTGCTGCAATGACAGATCAGCAAATTGCAGATATCACTCAGTATATTTCTACTTGGGCGGAGGAGAATTTCAATGAAAAGGATTTAAAAAATATTTTTATAAAATCTTCAACGGGATTTTTTGAAACTGAAAACGGAAAGCCTAACGGAGCAACTTATGAAGGAATCAAAATAATGCTTGATAATGCAGGAAAACTTCCCGTAAAAGCTGCAGGTGGAGTAAGAACTCCCGATGATGCCGAGAAAATGATTACAATGGGTGTTAAACGAATCGGAACTTCTTCCGCTTTAGCCTTAATTAATGATGGATATTCAGCTGAAGGATATTAAAACAAATCTCTTGCAATAAATAAAACCCATCATTTTAGACTGCACCCAAAAGTTTAGACAAAATTATTAAAGAAAAGAGTTCGGTACTGTACCGGGCTCTTTCCATTTAGATTTAATCGTATTCTGTCGTTGTTGTAATAAGTGATGTATTGTTTTATTT
>NZ_JBPCHW010000019.1:0-88378 GCF_051011795.1 Chryseobacterium sp. RLHN22 | reverse complement strand
AAAAAGGGGGTAGGGGTGTTGTTTTTCCCCCCCCCCCCCGAAACACAATATTATCAAAACTAAAATTATTTCTTTTCAGTTTCTGCTTCTTTTTTCTCGGCAGCCTTTGTAGCCTTTTCACCAAAACGATTTTCGGTAAACTCTCTCGATATCGCTGCTTTTTCAAATTTCAGCTTTCCGGAAAGCGTTTCAATAACAACTCCGTCTTCCTGAATCTGAGCAATTCTTCCGTGAAGACCAGAAGTAAGCACTACTCTGCTTCCCACTTTAAGGTCATCCTGAAATTTTTTTTCCTGCTTCTGTTTTCTCATCTGCGGTCTGATCATCAGAAAATAAAATCCGACAATCATCACTCCCATCATCATCAACATGGTGGTAGAGTTTCCCTGTGCAGGTGCTTGTAAAAATAATGTCAACATAAATACTTAATTATGGTTGAATATTGGCATTGAATGTCAATTTGATAGGAGCATTCTCTACGTTGGCGAAAACATCAGCATATTTTTGTACGTTTCCGTCAAAGTTAGCAGAATCAAAGCTTAAAGTAATTTTTCCTTTTTTACCCGGCATAATAGGGTCTTTTGTAAAATCAGGAGCAGTACATCCGCATCCAGGTTTTACTTCAGAGATAATTAATGGGTTTGTTCCTGTATTGGTAATTTCGTAAACGTGGTTTACTTTTGCACCTTTTTTAATATTTCCAAAATCGAAATTGCTTTCAGATAATGCAATGGTAGTCGTAGGCTGATTAGATTTTACAGGAGCTGCAGCTTCTGTTCCTGTAACAGCTGGAGCCGGAGCAACAGATGTTGTCGTAGAATCGGCAGAAGGAGCATTTGTAGAATCCACTCCTGAAATTTCAGTATTTTCTGTCGTTTTATTTTCTTCTTTTTTACAAGAAACCAATCCGAATCCGATAACAGACAAAGCAATTATTGATAATGTCTTTTTCATATTAAATTAATTTTAATTTATATTCTATTTAAATCTTTACAGTATTTATCTAAAATCCCGTTGATGAATATATTCGATCTGTCAGTAGCAAAGACTTTTGCAATCTCAATATACTCGTTAATGATAACTCTTGAAGGGGTAAAAGGAAAATTATCAAGTTCAGAAATGGCAGTTGTTAAAATCACTTTATCCATTAATGCAACTCTCTCCAAATCCCAGTTTTCCAAACGCTCAGAAAGCTTTTTCTCATTCGCTTCCCAGTTGTTCAGTGTATCTCTTAATAATTTGCTTGCAAAAGTTTTGTCTTCCTCATCTTTAATCATTTTAATTAACGTACGGCTCTCTTCATCTTCCTTCAGGAAACCGATCGTTTTCTGAACCATTGAGTTGGCAATATGAATATCATCCGCCCAGGTAAGCTCTCTGTCGCCAATATAATCGTGAAAATCATCATTTTCGGCAATATAACGTAAAAATAATTTTCCGATAAATTTCTGATCTTCTTCAAAAGAGTATCCTTCTTCTTTCATAAAATCCTGATAACGCTTTCCTGCAGTCATTCTCTGGAAAGTTTTCACCAGCATATCGTCATGCAAATCCCACTTTAAATCTTTATGCTGACCGGAGAAGAACAATCTTTCCGGGTTTTCTTCAAGCTTTTTTAAAACCTGATTGTTGATAAATTTTTGATTGGGATTGACATCAGAATCAGTCTTGAAGTATTTGTTTTTACCAATTTCCATCTGATGTTCTGCCAAATCTTTTAGACCTACTAAAAAATTAAGCTGATAAATATAGAGGTTGTAAATTTTCTCTATACCCGAAAACATGTTCTTTTCTAAAACATCTATTTTTACAGGATTTTGGTAGTACGAATATACACTTTCTACTACTTTTTCACGGATTTGTCTTCTTCCTAACATTCAAAGAGCTTTTTATGGGTGCAAAGATATGAAATTTAAAATTTATGAAATTCTCAGTCTCCTTCAATTTTCGTAATTTTGTGAAAGTTTATGAAAGCACTGAAAACTCTGAACCCTTACTTTTGGAAACACAAAATATTATTGTTTTGGGGGTTACTATTCATCATCGCCAGTAATTTTTTCAACATTTATAAAGTACAGTTTGTCGGACGATCAGTAGACGAACTCACAAAACACGGCAATTTAGGTTTCAACAGACAGGTTCTTATTTATGTTGCCATTATTGTCGGTTGCTCACTTCTTACCGGATTTTTCACTTTTATGATGCGACAGACCATCATCGTTGCTTCAAGAAGAATTGAATACGAGCTGAAAAATAAAATCTACAGGCATTATCAGGATTTATCACTTACAGACTACAAGCAAACCACTATCGGAGATTTAATGAACCGATTAAGTGAAGATATCGTAGCAGTAAGAATGTATTTGGGGCCGGGTGTAATGTATGTAGTAAATCTCGTGGTGTTATTATTAATCACTAGTGTTTATATGGTTAAAACAGATGTTTCCATGACCTTATGGACTTTGTTACCATTACCTGTTTTATCGTATATTATTTTTAAAGTAAGCTCAATTATCAATAAGAAATCGAAAATAATGCAGAAAAGCCAATCTGCGATTTCCACCTTTGTGCAGGACAGTTTTTCAGGAATCAGAGTGGTAAAATACTTCGCGAAAGAAAAATATATTCAGAAAAATTACGGACTGAAGGTAAACGATTATCAGGACAAGGCTTTAGATTTAGCAAAAACAGAAGCATATTTCTTTACCATTATTTTATTTGTAATCGGATTACTGAACGTTGTCGTTATTTTAATTGGTGGACAAAAATATATTGCCGGAGAATTAACTGTCGGTAAAATCGCTGATTTCTTTATGTATATCAACATTTTGATCTGGCCTTTTTCTATGGTGGGTTGGGTAACTTCCATCAATCAAAGAGCGGAAGCTTCTATGCAGAGAATTAACGAATTTTTGGAGAAGCAATCTGAAATTTATAATAAGAATTTTGAAAACTATCCTATTAAAGGAGATATTGAATTCAAAAACGTTTCTTACGTTTATCCGAATACAGGAATTAGAGCTTTGGATAATTTAAGTTTTAAAATAGAAGCCGGAAAATCTTTAGCCATTATGGGAAAAACAGGAAGTGGAAAATCGACCATCGCCCTTCTACTTTGTAGACTGATTGACCCTACGGAAGGCGAAATTTTAATCGACGGAAAAAACCTGAAAGATCATAATCTGACCAATTACAGAAATTTCATCGGCTATATTCCGCAGGAAAGCTATCTTTTTTCAGATTCTATTGAACACAACATCGGTTTTTCCATTGACAATCCCACCCACGAAAAAGTGGTGGAATATTCTAAAATTGCAGATGTACATAAAAACATCGTGGAGTTTAAAGATCAGTATGAAACTCTTGTCGGAGAACGTGGGGTGATGCTTTCAGGAGGTCAGAAACAGAGGATATGTATTGCGAGGGCATTAATTAAGGACCCAAATATTATTATTTTTGATGATTCGCTTTCCGCTTTAGATACAGAAACCGAACAGAACATCCTTGAAAATATTGATGCTAAAATTCATAATGCGACTTCTATAATCATCACACACCGAGAGTCTAGCGCTCAGAGAGCCGATAAAATCCTAAATCTTAACGAAATTACCAATTCGACAACAGCATAGTCAAAATATTTTGAATTGTTAAAAAAATCATAAAAAAAATTTTGTGGTTGACAGAAATATTTTATATTTGTTCTTAACAAGATTAAAAAATATCTAATAATGAGTGAATACAAGGAACGCCATGAAAATGAAATTTTCACTAAGGTGTTAAAAGCGGGGAGAAGAACTTATTTCTTTGATGTGCGCGAGACGAAAGCGGGAGATTATTATCTTACGATTACCGAAAGCAAAAAGAATTTCGGAGAGAATGGAGAAGCTACATTCGAGAAGCATAAAATCTATTTGTATAAAGAAGATTTTAAAAGTTTTCAGGAGATGTTTAATGAGTCCACAGATTTCATCATTAACGAAAAAGGTGAGGATGTTATTTCAGAAAAACATGATAAAGACTTCAAAAGCAGAACATACACAATTGATTCTGACGACGAGGTTTAATTAAAAAGAATTTCTAAAAACACAAGCATCTGAAAAAAGATGCTTTTTTTGTGCCCCAATTTTAATTCATTTATAAAATAAAAAAGTACACTATAAAAGTGTACTTTCTTGGGGTGAATGATGGGTCTCGAACCCACGACCTTCGGAACCACAATCCGACGCTCTAACCAACTGAGCTACAATCACCGTTTTGTGAGTGCAAATATAGGAAAGATTTCCCAACTACCAAACAATTCCGTCAAAATTTTTCAAAGAAATTAGCTTCTCAGACGTAAATCCCTCAGCATAAGTCACTCCCGATAATCTTCCTAAATCCTGTGCACGGTAAGTTAAGCTCTCATAAAAGTCTTTTGATGTAATTGGTGTTTCTGGTTCTTTCGAAGTCGGATCATAAAACTGAGTTTTAAATGCCATACATGCTTCCAGCTTTTTATTTAAGTGCTCAGAAATATCAATACAGAATTCCGGTTCGATATTTTTCCATTGGATATAGTGAAAAATATGTTTCGGCCTCCAAACCTCCTGAATTTCTCCGTCCAAAACTGTTTCAATTTTCCTCAATCCGGCTAAAAAGCACGCATCCGACTCTAATTTCGCTGCTTTTGCATGATCTGGATGTCTATCATCAATTGCATTAGCCAAAACGATTTCAGGCCGGTATTTGCGGATCATTTTTACCAACTCCATCTGATATTCTTCAGAGTTGACCAGAAATCCATCTTTCAAGCCTAAATTTTCTCTTGCGGCAACTCCTAAAATTTTAGCCGCTGCTGCAGCCTCTTCTTTTCTTGTGAGATCCGTACCTCTTGTTCCTAGTTCACCTCTTGTAAGATCAACAATAACACAGGTTTTTCCCTCAGAAATTAGTTTTGCTATAGTTCCGCCACAACCTAATTCTACATCATCAGGATGAGCACCGAAAGCGAGTATATCTGTTTTCATGTTTCAAAGGTAAGATAAAATAAAAACTTCCCAAACATAACGAATGGGAAGTCTATATATTAACAATTTAAATTTTAAACTATTTGTTGATCTCTGCATTAAGCTTTACTGCATCCTGATAAGACGGATCTAATTGTAATGATTTTGCAACATAATCTTTTGCTTTAGCCAAATCTTTATCTTTTTCAAGGTAAGCAACGGCAAAGTATGCATAAGCAAGAGTCTGTTTGTTAGCTTCAACTTCAGCAGGCTTTACTGTTGAAATAAATTTCTCGTAAGAAATTTTCGCAGCATCATTATTTCCTGCTTGTTGGTAAGCATAGCCCTGACTGTAATAAGCAGGTGCCCAATCCGGAAGTAACCCGATCATCTTTTGCCATGTCAACACAGCTCCATTCCAGTTTTTAGCATCTTGGTAAGCATTTGCCAATTTGTAAAGAGCATCAGAATCCTGTGGATTTGCAGCTACCTGTTTTTTAGCAGCTTCAATTTCAGGGGTAGTCGGTCCTGCATCTGCCGAAGCTTGTGACGCGCCGCCTCCATTGATTTTAGCTAACTCCATATCCCATTTGAGAGTCTCATCTTTTGCACTTTTTGCAATGGCAATCTTTTGTTGAGATTCTGCCTGTAATGCTGACTTTTTAGCCGCATCAGTTTCTGTCTTAGCCAAACCTGCAGCTATTAATCCCATTAACCCTTGATCTGCAGGCTGTACTCTTGATTTATCTGCCTGGGAAACAAAAGTATCCATGTTTTTCTTAGCTTCTGAATATTGTCCGTCAGCATAGTTTACATAAGCTCTCAACTTAAACTTGATAGGATCATTAATTTTATCAAAAATCTTATCTAAAATAGCTTTTGAGTTCGCATAATCTTCATTGGTAAAATACAGCTTTGCAATTTCCAATTGGGTATAAGGATCCTCATCAGCATATTTTGTATAATTGATCAAATCCTGAGTTGCTTTCGCATTTTCCTGATATTTAATATTATATGCAGCTAATGCTTTATAAGCAGGCGCGTAAGTAGCGTCTGTAGCAACTGCTTTGTCTAGGCTTGTTTTAGCTTGTTGCCATTGCTGAGCAGCCATCCAAAGCGTACCGATTCTTGTATGAACTGAAGCTTTATTTTTAGCTAATGGTAAAGCTTTGTCATAAGCAGACATTGCATCTCCGGGAATTCTTTTTAATCTGTAAGCATCTCCTAAAGTATAGTAATAATATGCAGGTACTTCTTTTTTAGAAGCTCTTTCAATAGCTTTATTCAAAAACTGAATTGCTAAATCAGGAGAGTTATTTTTATCGAATAAAGTCAATGCTTCGGCAGCTCTATACTGAACTTCAGCATCTTTTTCTCTGGATTCGGCAATTTTTTGAATTTCAGCAATAGCTGACTTATCACCTTTCCCTAATTTAACTGTTGCTAAACCAATTTGGTTTAAATAACTTTTTTTATCAACTGCCAAACCTTTATTAAAATTTTCCGTAGCTGCAGCAAAATCAGGCTCAGCTTGTCTTAAGAAAGTATTTCCTAAGTAAAAATAGTTTTCTGCTGTAGGCTCTTTTGCAATCATCGCGGAAAAATTGGTTTTTGCAGCTGCGAATTTATCGCTATCAATACTGTTTATACCATCCTGTAATGATTGTGCAAAAGCAAAATTGGTAAAAAATACCACTGCTGCACCTAAAGCAATCTTCTTTACATTCATAATCATTATATCTTTCATTATTATTTTAAACTTGTAATTTTAAAAAACCGAATTACAATTACACAATTTTCAGACCAAAATAATGCATTTATATGGTTTAAAAGGTAATATTAAGAATTTTTAACGCATTTGAACTTCGCGTCTGTAGATATTATATGGCTGTAAGCCCTCTTTCTCGACAATCATTTGCCCCAATTGAGTGCAAGAATATCTGATGAAACCATTGGCGATGTTAAAATTTCCTTCATTTGTTAAGAAATAGAGAACTCTTGTGAAAGGATACCTCATGTCTTTAAGACCCTCAGAATCTGGAGAGTAAGATTTCCCATTATCCATAACTGGAAGAATTTTAATCATTTCTCTCAAATTCTCTGCTCCTTTGTCATAGGGTCTGCTAATAGTATTCAAACCAATCACTCCAATTTTATTCGGATATTTTTTTAGTTCTTCAATAACGTTAACACTCCCCGGAATAATAGAAAATTTTAAATCTTTTGGTTGCTTTTTAAGTTTTTGGGCAACAAAGTTTAAATTACTGGAATTGGTTCCGTCAAAAACAAAATTTTTGTCTTCTGACTGTAAGCCATTTTTTATTTCATCTATTGTAACGCTTGATCTCTCAGAATCTTTTGGAACAAAAAAAACAACAGCATCTGCAGCAAATTTTGCAGGAATAATTTTCATGTCAACTTTCTCTTCATACGCTTTAATCTCTTCTGGAGATAATTCTTTTGACATCACAGAAATCCTAACCTTGTCATTAAGTAAATCGAGAAAACCAAGGTCTTCTTTATTTGTGACAACAGTAATCTTTGTCTCAGGATAACTAATCATGTATCCTTCTACTAATGCTTCTGTTACACTCTTGAACGATTCATCAGTTGAAATAATCATTTCACCTTTATTGTAAGCTACTTTTGACTCTGTTTTTTTTGAACAACTTACAAAAAATAATGCCAACAAAAAGAACAATATTTTCATTTTATTCTTCATCTTCCTCTGTATTTCTAAATTTAGATACAGCCCTCCAGATTCTGAAGATTCCGTAAAGTATTAATACTGCTCCTAAAGCATAAGAATAGATAGGTTCGAAGAATTTGTAGATCATCATTACGATTCCTAAGACTACGTAACAAATTCCTGCGACTAAAGACAACCAATTGAACATCATACAACAAAAATATTAAAAAAAATAAAAAAGAGAGACATATGTCTCTCTTTTTATAATTTATTTTAAATAAATTACCCCTCAAAATTCATTGAAACAGGGAATCTAAATCTGTAGCGAACAGACTGGCCGTTAATTTTGGCCGGAGTCCATTTGTTCTTGATAGATTTGATTGTTCTAATAGCTTCTGAATTAAAATCAGAATTTTTACCATTAGCTTTTACGTCTGTAATAGTTCCATCTCTCTCAACAACAAAAGTGATTTCAGTTTTTACAGCACCTTCATCACCGTTCATAGCAGAACCGTCAAAGCTGTTCTGGAATTTATTTCTAAATGCATTAATACCACCAGGGAATTCAGCAGTTTGCTCTACTTCACTATACACCTGGGTATCACTCACCTGAGGTTTTACTTCGGCAGTTGAAGCCTTAGTTCCTGTTGATGGTGGCGGTGGCGGTGGTGTATAAGCCGGAGCTTTTACTCCCTCCTGATTAACCAAACCTGTAGTTGTTTCTAACTGCTTAGAAATTGGCGGCGGCGGAGTCTCCACTTTTGGAGCTTTTACCGGTTCCGGAACTACATTTTGGATGATCTCAATTTTCTCCTCCTCAACTGGTGGTGGAGGTGGTGGAGGTGGTTCTTCTTCTTTAGGCTGCTCGATAATCGGATCTTCTTCGATAATTTCTACCAAATCAGATTTTACTTCTACAGCATCCTTTTCATTCATACTTTTAATTGTCATATAAATGAAAGGAGATAAAGCAGTTACCAAGAATAATCCTGTACCAATGATAAAAGACTTCGTCAGTAATCTAGGATACTGATGTCTGATATCGTAAGCACCATATTCTTTATTTCTATTTTCAAATACAATCTCGTCTAATGTAAGATTTTGACTGTATACATTTTCATCTGCCATTGTATTGCAAATTTAATTGTTAAACTCTTTGTAATAACTACAAATTAGTTACCAACCTTCTTATCGTAAACAGCTTTTTCAAAAGGCTTAACATCGGTAACACCATATCTTTCGCTTTTTGTAATTGCCATTTCGTCAAGAATGTCTACAAAGTTTTTATATACCGCATCGTCAGTAGGCTTGATAATCACTGTAAACAGATCTTTCTTTTTAGCCTTTGCTTTTGCTTGCTTAATAATTTCTCTAATACCTTCTCTATCTAATGAAGTTTCCATTAAAGTTTGGTCATTAAGTCCTGCCGGATCTTGCTGATGCCAAAAAACTCTATTGTCTTTTCCTAATAGAAGAGTAATTGAATTAGATAAGTCAATTTCTGTTGGTGGAGGTTTAGGCTGATCTTCTCTCGGTTTAGCCGGAAGACCTAAATCCATCACATTTGGTTTACTAAACGTTGATGTAAACATAAAGAACATCAATAGTAAGAAATTAAGGTCAACCATTGGAGTCATATCGACTCTGGGGTTGTTTTTCTTGGATCGAACCTTGCCACCCTTGGCACTCTTATCCTGTACTTGTACTTCTGCCATTTCTTCTTCTCAATTATTCGTTAGGTTTACCTTCTTGTGACGTAATCAACCAAAATTTAAGAAAATCGATATCTCTTAAACCCTCAAATAAACTTTTCACTTTAGGATATTTAGTTGTAACGTCTCCTTTGATTGCTAATTTGTAATCAGGGTTAACGCTTAAACTCTCTTTTACCCAGTCGGTTAATTGTTTATTTGTACTATCCATCGGAATCCCTGTAGGACTCTTATAATTTTTCTGCTCATCTTCTGGCAAATCCAAGTAGCTTTTCAATTGGTTCATAGGAACCCCAATTGCCTGTACTTTTTGAAATGCAGCTTTTTGTTTATCGTCAAAAGTAACATTGTACTTCGCACCCATTTTCTCTAAAAGCTTTAATCTCTCTGTTGCATTTTCTACCGGTTGGAAGTAAAATTTACCATCCGGAGTAGCATTAATTGTCATTAAACTTGCATCAGGAAGTAATTTCTCAGAGATTGAAGATGGCGGTTTGATTTGCTCCACATCAGGTTTTTTAAACTGAGTGGTCATAATAAAGAACGTAAGTAGTAGGAACGTAACGTCACACATTGCCGTCATATCCGTAACTACACCATGTCTTTTTGGTTTTATTCTCGCCATTATTTATTATCTAATTATTAAAACTTCTTTTTTGTGTAAAAACACAGACTCACACAATATCTTAGTGGAATTCTGCGAAAGACTGCTGAATGCTCATTGCGATCTCGTCGATCTTATAAGTCAATCCGTCAATCTTAGAAGTAAAGAAGTTGTAAAGGATAATTGCTACTGCAGAAGTACCAATACCTAATGCCGTATTGATCAAAGCTTCAGAGATACCGATTGATAATGCAGCTGCATCCGGAGTACCACCTCCAGCTCCTAATGCAAAGAATGCTCTAATCATCCCGATTACCGTTCCTAAAAGTGCTACCAACGTTGCAACAGTACCTAAAGTAGAAAGGATCATCATGTTTTTCTCTAACATTGGCATTTCAAGAGTTGTAGCCTCTTCGATAGCTTTGTTAAGAGCAACCATTTTCTGCTCTTTATTTAGAGTTGTATCGTGAGATAATGCTTTGTAAGTGGTAAGACCTTCTTTTACAACGTTCCCTACAGAACCTTGCTGTCTGTCGCACTCTTCTAAAGCTTCGTCAACTTTATTGCTATTTAATAAACTTCTTACTTTAACTACGAAGTTATCTACGTTACCTGCACCTGAAGCTTTGTTTAAAACAAAATATCTTTCAAATGAGAAAACGATTACAGTAATCATGAATGTTACCAATAATGGTACAATAACACCTCCCATGTAGATCATTCCCAAGAATCCTTCTGGATGCATTTCTTTACCTTCTACATCAGAAAACGCTACTGACGCACCTGCCAATCTTGGATCAGCTTTAAAATTACCCGGGCTACCCAATACGAATAACCAAATACAAATTCCTATAACTAATAGAATAGGAATAATTACAGCTGGATTAAGACCTCCTGCTTTTCTAGCAACTACTTGCTCATCATTTTTTGAAACATTCATTTCCATATTTAACTAAATTATATTGTTTTAAAATTTTAGAGTTTGTAAAATAAAGGCAAAAATAATTAAAATACAAGAGTATGAGAAAACATTTTATCTTTTTTTCAAAGGTTTAATATACCCTAATTCTAAAAACGCAATTATTTTCAGATATTTTATTAATTTTTCCAGATTTTGAAAAATACATTTAAAATTTAAAAAAATTAGATATGTTTTTTTTATAATTTACCAATGTTAAATTTCTTTTAAATCACAATATTTACAATTTTTTTAGGCACAACTATGATTTTCTTAGGCGTTTTTCCTTCCAAAATTTGTCCCATTTTGTCATCCTGAAGCACTGAATCTTCAACTTCCTTTGGAGATAGTTGTGCAGATAATGAAATTTTGAATTTCATCTTTCCATTTACACTTACAGGATATAAAATTTCGTCTTCAACAAGGTATTCCTCGTTCAGTACAGGGAATTTTTCAAATTCTATTGTCTCGACATGCCCCAATCTATTCCATAATTCTTCACAAATGTGCGGAGCATAAGGAGAGATGATAACGGCAAGAGGTTCTAAAATATTGCGTTTGTTACATTTTATTTTTTGCAATTCATTTACAGCGATCATAAATGAAGATACAGAAGTATTGAAAGAGAAGTTTTCGATGTCGTAAACAACCTTCTTTATTAAGGTATGTAAAACTTTATATTCTGCTTTTGTTGGCTCTTCGTCAGAAACAGAGAAAGTATCCCCGTCAAAATACAGGTTCCAGAATTTTTTAAGGAAACCGTACACTCCACTTAGACCTTGTGTGTTCCAAGGCTTGGATTGCTCCAACGGACCTAAGAACATTTCATATAATCTTAAACCGTCGGCTCCATATTCTTCACAGATATCATCTGGGTTTACAACATTGTATTTTGACTTAGACATTTTTTCTACTTCACGGCCTGTGATGTATTTTCCGTCTTCTAAAATAAATTCTGCATCTGCGTAATCCGGTCTCCAGGTTTTGAATGCTTCTGTGTCTAACTCATCAGAAGTCCCTTTTAATAAAGATACATCAACGTGGATTGCCTGAGTTGTATAATCTTTTGCTAAATTTTTAGATACATATTGATTAGTCCCATCAATTCTATACACAAAAGCACTCATCCCCAAAATCATCCCCTGATTAATCAATTTTTGGAAAGGCTCATCATGATTAATATATCCTCTGTCTTTTAAGAACATATTCCAAAAACGGGAATACAATAAGTGACCGGTTGCGTGTTCACTACCTCCGATATACAAATCTACCTGTCCCCAATAATCCGAAAGTTCTTTGTTCGTGAAAACTTCTTCATTTTTCGGATCCATGTATCTTAAGAAATACCAAGAGCTTCCTGCCCAACCCGGCATTGTAGATAATTCTAACGGAAAAACCGTTTTTTCGTCAATTAAATTCGTATCAACAACTTTTTGGTTCGCTTCGTCCCAGGCAAAAGTTTTTGCATTTCCTAATGGCGGATCTCCATCTTCAGTTGGCAAATATTTTTCAACTTCAGGAAGTTCCAAAGGCAAGGCAGAGGTCGGCAACGTGTAAGGCATTCCATCCTTATAATATATAGGAACCGGTTCTCCCCAATATCTTTGTCTTGAGAAAATCGCATCACGCTGTCTGTAGTTCGTTGTTCCGTGACCGATTCCTTTCTTTTCAATGGCAGAAATAATTAATGCTTTTGCATCGTTATAATTTAATCCATTTAAGAAATCAGAATTCACGCAAACCGAATCTTTAGAATCGAAAGAAGCTTCCTGAACATCTTCGTCAGTTTCTACAACTTTTTTAATTTCTAAATTAAATTTCTTTGCAAATCTGTGATCACGCTCATCATGCGCAGGAACAGCCATTACAGCACCCGTTCCATACCCCATTAAAACATAATCTGAAATATAGATCGGCATTTTTTCTCTGCTAAACGGATTGATCGCATAACTTCCCGTGAAAGCACCTGAAACGTTTTTCACGTCAGACATTCTATCACGTTCTGTTTTTTTGGAAGTTTCTTCAATATAAGTATCTACTTCAACTTTTTGTTCTGATGTAGTAATAGTTTCCACTAAAGGGTTTTCCGGAGCCAATACCATAAAAGTGGCTCCAAAGATGGTGTCTGGCCTTGTCGTGAAAACCTCAACAATTTCGTCATGACCATCAACATTGAATTTCACCTGTGCCCCCTGAGATTTTCCGATCCAGTATTCCTGAGAATCTTTCAAAGGTTGTGGCCAGTCCAAAGTTTTTAAACCTTGTAATAATCTTTCAGAGTAAGCCGAAATTCTCATGCTCCACTGCATCATTTTCTTTTGGAACACAGGAAAACCTCCCCTTTCGGATTTTCCGTCTTTTACTTCATCATTGGCTAAAACTGTTCCCAATGCAGGACACCAGTTCACCGTTGTTTCTGCTCTGTAGGCTAAACGGTAATTTAAAAGGATATCTTCCTTATCCATTTCGGAAGCTTCTTTCCATTCTTCTGCGGTGAAATTCAATTCATCGTTCTGATTGGCATTTAGTCCTTCTGTTCCTTTTTCTTCAAAACGCTTAACTAAAGTATAAATAGATTCTGCTTTATTTGTATCCTTATTATACCAAGAATGGAACAATTCAATGAAAATCCACTGTGTCCATTTATAATAAGAAGCATCGGAAGTTCTTACTTCTCTGCTCCAGTCGAATGAGAAACCGATTTTTCTTAGCTGCTCCTCGTATCTTGTAATGTTTTGCTCAGTTGTAATCGCAGGATGTTGCCCTGTCTGAATTGCATACTGCTCAGCAGGAAGTCCGAAACTGTCATAACCAACCGGGTGGAGCACATTGAAACCCTGATGTCTTTTGTATCTCGCATAAATATCGGAAGCAATATATCCAAGCGGGTGACCTACGTGAAGTCCTGCTCCGGAAGGATACGGAAACATATCGAGAACATAAAATTTTGGTTTGTCTGTGTTATTGGAAGTCTTGTACGTTTGGTTGTCTTCCCAGTATTTCTGCCACTTTTTTTCTATCTGCTGATGATCGTAAAACACTTTAATTATAGATATTAGATGTTAGATATTAGATATTAGATTTTTTACTTCCAATTCTAATTTTCACAAAAATAATGAATTTAAAAGAAATGGAAATTGAATTTTGAATTAAATATAATGCGAAACTTATAAACAAAAAAATCTCATCTTTCGATGAGATTATATATTTAAGTAAAATATTTAGCAATTATTGCGTAACTCTTTTGAAAGTATACGTTATAGATTTATAAACTGTAGGATCAGTTGTATCTTCAATTTTAAGGTTCATCGTCTGAGCATTCAGTAAAGTTATTTTACCTTTATCTGCAACAACAGTTCCCTGATATTTGATCTCAATGTTTTTTTCAGAAGCATTATAAACGTAAGAAAAATTACGTTCCGAAATCGTACTGCATGTTGGAGTTGATCCAGCCATATCTTTATTGGTTCTTTTTCCGGAAAGATTTTCATTAAAAACCCATCTTGATTCTTTCTGGCAATCTGTGTAAACAATTTCGTCAGATCCTCCTGTTCCGTCCAGTTCCACTTCAGTAATTACTTCTTTGGTTGGAGACCAGGTTCCTACAAGCGGAAACACCTGTTCCGGAGCGTCATCGTCGTTACACCCTGTAAAAGCTAATAATGATAATCCTGCAAATAATGCTAATTTCTTCATAGATCAAATTTTTCAAGGCTTAAAATTATGATTTATTTATATTATTAAACATATTTTTTGAAGAAATATTATAAAAAATTATTATATCGTATCTTTTTGTCTTTGCAAATGCTTTAAATGACGTTGATTTAACAAATATTCAACAGGCGGAATAGATCGTATTCTGTAAAAAAAACTATTTTTGCACAAAACACGACTAATGCAAGACATCACGAAAAATAATTTTGACTTCCTCCGCGTTCTATTGGCTTTTATTGTTTTCTTAGGACATTTAGGAGCTTTAAGTGCTTCTGCAGAACTTAAATTCCTTGAACATAGCCCTGTTGAAATTGCAGTTTTCGGATTTTTTGTTGTGAGTGGTTTTTTGATTGCAAGAAGCTACGAAAGATCTTCAAGCCTGAAAAGTTATTTAAAGAAGAGAATAAAAAGGATTGTTCCTGCTTATTTACTGGTCATTTTTCTATGTGCGATATTGCTGAGTTTAGTAAGCACTTATTCTTTTTCAGACTATTTTACCAACGCCCAGGTTTACAAATATCTGTTGTGGAATTCCTTATTTTTAAATTTTAAAGCACCCTGGCTTCCCGGAGTTTTTGGAAATCAAGCGGTAAACGGAGCTCTTTGGACACTTAAAATTGAGATGTGTTATTATTTTTGTGTTCCGTTATTGTTTTTACTTTTTGGAAAGAATAACAAATACAGAAACAGCAGTTTAATTATACTTTATTTTTTATCGCTTGCTTATCTTAATTATTTTGAGTCTTTGGGTAAGATTTCTGTGGCAAAACAGCTTCCGGGAACTTTATCTTATTTCATTCCGGGAATGTTGATTTATTTTAATTTTGAAAAATTTATCAAATACAAAAATCTGCTTTTCATCATTGCCATTTGTATGGTCTGGATTGATTTACTGATCAACATTCAATTATTCTCTCCGATGATGATCGGCATTATTGTATTATATATAGCTTATTCATTTAAATTTTTAAATAATTTTGGAAAATATGGTGATTTCACTTACGGAATTTATATATTTCATTTCCCAATCATCAGAACGTTTACAACATTAGGTCTTTTTGAAGATTACAATCCTTATCTGATGGCTGTAATGTGTATGCTGATTGTCATCGCGGTCGGTGTCAGTTCATGGCACTTTTATGAAAAAAGATTTTTATAATTTTAATATTAATTTTACAGCACGAATGAAAGACTTAGTTTCCATCATCACACCATGTTACAATTCCGCCGAATTTATCGAGGAAACCATACAATCTGTGCTTAATCAGACTTATGAAAACTGGGAATGGCTAATTTCTGATGACCGATCCAAAGACAATACTATTGAAATTATCAAAAAATATAATGATCCAAGAATAAAGCTACAGGTTTTGGAGCAAAACGGAGGTGCAGGAAATGCAAGGAATAAAAGCCTTGAGAAAGCTCAGGGAAGATATATTTCATTCTTAGATTCCGATGATCTCTGGTATCCTGAATATCTTCAGGAAATGATCAGTTTTATGCAGAAAAAAAATGCCGAATTGGCCTATTGCAACTATTCCAGATGTGATGAACACACCATGGAGCCTACTTTGAAAGATTTTGAAGCCGATAAAATAGTAACTTTTTCTAATCTCCTTAAAACCTGCAGACTTGCGCCTGTTTCTACCATTTATGATACCCAAAGAGTCGGAAAATTTTACTTTCCTGTAAAAAGCAAACGTGAAGATCATGTGATGTGGCTGAATTTACTGAAAGAAATCCCGAAAGGATATCCCTTAAAAAAAACATTAGCAAAATACAGAATGCGTGAAAACAGTGTTTCCAGAAAAAAACAAAACATTATAAAAGATCAATATCTTGTATATAAAGATTTTATGGGATTCTCTACATTAAAATCACTGTACTACACCGCAAACTGGGCATTGAACGGATTTATGAAATATTCTAAAATATTTAATTAATGGAATATTCTAAAGAATTTAAAACAGCACTAAGCCAGCTTTCAAGTATCGAAAAAGACCGATTAATCTTCAGGCTTCTGAAGAAAGATAAAATTCTTTCTAAAAAATTATACTTCGAATTAATCGATGAAGAAACCACTGATCAGAAACGTGACCAGATGGAAGAAATTGTAAAAGAAAAAGTAGAATATGCCGCCAAATACATCAGTAATCAAAAATATTTCATTGTACTTATCCGTAAAATAAGCGCTGAAATAACAGAACACGTAAAGGTAACCACCGATAAATTTGGCGATGTTTCTTTGAATTTATTTTTAATTAATCAGATTTTAAAATACAACGATAAACTGAGCAGACAGAGATTCAATGACATTTATAAACTTTACCTTTATATTATTAATAAAATTGTAAAGGCTTTAGCTTTAACTAAGAAACTAGACGAAGATTATTGGATGGAAATCGACCAACTTCTTTCAACCGTATATGAAAAAGTAACCAACAATATTTATCTCGAAAAACTTTTCATTAATAATGGAATCGATTTTAATTGGTTTAATGTCGAAAGGATCCCGGATCATTTTGACCTGATTATTAAGGATATTAAAAGTCAGGGATTTTTAAAGTGACAAGATCTTACCAATAATCAATTTGGTAGAATTCGGCTGTTTTTCAACAAATCCGGCTGCATTTTCAGACATATCATTTAACAGCTTTTCATCTTCCATCAAGCTTATAACAAATCTGGCTGCAGAATTTTCATCTTCAAACGATTTTCCTCCATTTGCGGCAATCAGATGATCTGCTTCTGGATTTTTTTTGTAATGATTTCCGAAAATTACAGGAACACCAAATGTTGCTGCTTCCAGAATATTATGAAGCCCCGCATCATGAAATCCACCACCTACAACTGCAATATCTGCGTAAGAATAAAGTCTGGAAAGAAGTCCGATATTGTTAATGATTAAAATATTGGTTGTTGGTTGTTGGTTGTTGGTTATTGGTAATTCACTATACAAAATAGAATCTGGAAAAATTTCTTGTAAATATTCCACTCTTTTTAAATCGTGTGGAGCAATGATTATTTTTAAATCAGAATAATTTTCGGAAATTATTTTTGCAATTTTTTCTTCAGCCTGCCACGAACTTCCAAATACAATTACTTTTCTTCCATCGATAAATTCCTGAACGAAATCAACATGATTATCTCGAAGCTTTAATTGCTTTACCCTGTCAAATCTTGTATCTCCCGTTACCGAAGAATTTAGTAGACCAATACTTTTAGCCAAAACATAAGAATGCTGCGTCTGATGAAAAAACCAAGTAATATTTTTTTTCAATTGTCCGACAAACCATTTTCCGTAAGTTGTGAAAAAAGACTGACTTTCATAAAACAATGCTGAAATCACAAAAGTTTTCACATTCCGGGACTTGAGTTCAGCGAGAAGGTGATACCAGTAATCGTATTTTACCGTGAAAAACAATTCGCATTCAAACTGGGAAACAAATTCTTTTAGGGAACTTTTTTTATCAAAAGGGAGATAGCAAACCGCATCTGCAATATGTTTTTTCTTGATGACATTTTCATAACCTGAAGGCGAAAAAAAAGTAATCAGGATCTTGTGATTCGGAAAATTTTCTTTTAGCTTATCTAAAACAGGAAGCCCCTGTTCGTATTCTCCAAGACTTGCAGCGTGCATCCACAAAACCTTATCAGATTTTGAAAATGCAGATTTTACAATCGATAAAGATTGTTTTCTTCCTTCAACACCTTTCTTCGTTTTATCATGAAACAATGAAAAGACTCTCATTCCGAAAACAAGCAGACTGACAAATATGGAGTATAAAAAAGCCATTAACTTTTCATTAAACCTTTAAAAAACTGAATTCCACCAAAAATTACAGCTCCGTAAGCAATAAAGCCGCCTTTTCCGCTTGCAACAGAAACTAAGGTAACGGCAAGACCCCCAACAAACCAAAGACCGCCATAAAGCACATCTTTATTCGCCTGCTTTTTCTCAAAAACCTCTCTCTGGAAAGCCTGTTCACGTCTTAATTTTTCCAGCTTTTTGCTTTCCTCATTCATCGTTTCAGAATACTGGGGCTGAGAATTAAAATATTCCTGATAGTTTGCAACATTTTTGCTTTCAAACAACTCAAACTCGAGCTGTGAAATAGGTTTTCCCTGAGCTTCACAAAATGCTGTAATCAGTTTTTCTATTTCTTCATTAATCTGAATTCCTCTTCTTTTAATTTCAGAATACGCCAAAATCACCGTTTCCTCGGTGTAATATGGCCAACTTACCAAAATCTCTGAAAGCTGGAAACCTTTTGAATTTGAAATTTGAGCTAATGTTCTTGTGGTTTTCATGTCTAGTTTAAAAATTACCTGTAAATATACGCCGCAATAATTGCAGCCATTACACTTATAAAAATAAAAGGTATAAATATCAAAATATGAACTCTTGCTTTAGAATCTGCATTAAAGCTATAACGGAATGTATAATCCTGAATATTTAAAAATAACAACAGGACAAGGCACAAAAGCCATTTCATCAGAAGAATCATGATGAAAAACTGCACCGATGAATTATTGTCAGTAATTTCTACAGGAAAATTACCTGTTTCCGGATTTTTAGCGATAAAAAAGAAAGCAACATAGAAGATTGCTGATAAAATAGGCAACAAGAAAGCAAATCTTTTCTTCCCAAAATGATCCGGCTTACCTTCAAAATCAAAGTGGGTAGGAATTTTCTCGGGAAGTTTTTTATATGTTCTTAAAGTGTAGATCCACAGAAGCAGAATCAACAGAAAATTCAGAACATCCAAAACAGTAAAAATTACACTTCCCATAAAATTTAAAGAATGCTTTTAATGACTCTTAGTTTATGAGTATGTTTATTCATTTCTTTATTGAAAATTCCGCTGGAATCAAGCGTATCGATTCTTACTTTTCCTGAAGCATGAATGATTTTTTGGTTTTCAAGCATAATTCCGACATGAATAATTTTTCCTTCAGAATTTTCGAAAAAAGCTAAATCTCCGGGTTGGCTTTCTTCTACAAAAGTCAACGCCTCTCCTACTTCTGCCTGTTGATAGGTATCTCGAGGCATTTTCACATGATGAATTTTATAAACCAGCTGCACAAAACCCGAACAGTCTACTGCAAAAAAACTTTTCCCACCCCACAAATAAGGAATATTCAAAAATTCTTTTGCCGTCAAAGCGATACTTTCTCTAAGATCATGACTGCGTCTTGAAGCAACAGCAGGAAATTCAACTTCAGAACCCATTGACAAAAGTGTTTTCCCGTCATTGGTCATTACAGACGAAAAATCTTCCGTAATCAAAGTTACTTTTCTGTTGGCAAGATATTCGTCGCTTACCGGTTTAATCTGTTTGGTATCCATCCAGCCTTCGTACCCATCGTAATGCATTTTTATTTTGGTCCAGTTTTTATTCACCTCCAAAATATCCGCACTTTCACCGAACAAAATTTCGGTAACGATTTCTGCTTTATCTGAATTTTCAGCACGAACAGGTGCCACGGTAACGATACAAATTCCTTTATTCATTTATATTTTATTAAGATTAAGGTTGAGACAAAGGCTGAGAAAAATTACTGTGTAAAATCTTGACCTTAAAATCAACCTCAAATTATTTCCTTCTCAGAAAATTCACTCCGTCCCGCAAAGGTAAAATAAGATTTTCAAAATCTTCATCTTTTGCCACCAAATCATTAAGCTCTTTAATAACCTGAGTGGATTTTTGCTTTGGATTTTCGTCTAAAACTTTTCCGTACCATAAAACATTATCAAACATTACGACAGAACCCGATTTTGTTTTAGGTTTAATCAATCTGAAATATTCTGCATAATTTTCTTTATCCGCATCAATGAAAACCAGATCAAAAATCTCATCCGTGTTTCTCAAAAATTCCTTTGCATCCTGAATTTTAAAATCAATTTGTTCTGAATATTTGCTTTCAGAAAAATATTTTCTTGGCAGATAGGCTAGATCTTCATTTACATCAAGTGTTATAATTTTTCCTTCCGAAGAAAGGCCTTCTGCTAAACAGAGTGTTGCATATCCGGTAAACGTTCCAATTTCCAAAACATTTTTTGGTTGGATCATTTGAGAAACTATGGTTAAAAGCCTTCCCTGCTGATAACCGGAAATCATGTGTGGTTGAGTTGTTTTCTGAAAAGTTTCCCTTCTCAGTTTTTTAAGAATTTCAGGCTCAGATGAGGCATGATTTTCTAAATACCTGTCCATTTCAGGATTTTTTTCTTCAAAAAAGCTCATTATTTTTTATTTGTTCAAATTTAATTAAAATAAATCGTGTGCTGTCCGAAATTTAAAGCACGCATAAAAATTACCGTAAAAACACGGATTGTCTACATCATCACCCCCGATTACCTTTGCATCACTGCTTTAAGAAAATCGAGGTAAATACTATATGGAAACAAAAATAAATTTATCCGTTGCAAAAGGAAACCAAAAAAACACAAAAACTTCTCCTTATGCAACAAGCACAACCCGAACCAGTAAACGCAGTCAACTTTTAAAACAGATTATACAACTCTTAAAAAAAGAAGATGTAGTCTAAAAACACAAAAAAATTCCGATAATTGCTTATCGGAATTTTATATTTAAAGATCTAAATTCTTATTTCTTTTCTTTGATGTCCATCAATTTCATGAATTCATCCAGCTTAGGCATGATGATAATTTCAGTTCTTCTGTTTTCTGCTCTTCCGGAAACACTCATATTTGTAGCTTTCGGATTGTATTCAGAACGTCCACCCGCAGTAATTCTTGAAGGATCAACTCCGAACTGCGCCTGTAAAACTTTCGCTACCGCTGTACCTCTCAATGCAGAAAGATCCCAGTTGTCTTTCGGAAGATTTGAAGAGTTCAAAGGTGCATTATCTGTGTTACCTTCGATCAGTACAGAATATTTGTCGTAATCGTTAATTACTTTTGCTACTTTCCCCAAAACTTCCTGAGCCGCCGGCAAAACGTTATAATCTCCTGTCTTATAAAGCATTTTATCTGATAATGAAATCATAACAACACCTTTAAGAACTTTTACCTGAACATCATCATCCGTTACATTATCAAGAGATCTTTTCAGTTTATTTGATAAAGCTAAATTTAAACTGTCGTTTTTAGCATTTGCTGAAATAAGCTGCTTGATATAAGAGTTTGACGCATTGATCTCACCCACCAATTTATCAATATTAGCAGAGCTTTTTCCGGTATTTGAAAGACAAGCATCCAAAGACGATTTCAAAGCATCGTGCTGACTTTTTAATAAGTTATTTTCTGCCATCAATGTAGAGTTCTGTCCTTTCAGATCCTGAATTTCGCGTTGTCTCTCACCGATATTTTCGATACACTGTTTGTAGTTGCCACTAAGAGCATCATACTGTTTTTTACTTACGCAAGATGTCATTCCCAACACCACTGCCGAAGCCATTAAAATTTTAAAAATCTTCATAAATAAACTTTTTAAACGATTTCAAAGGTAACAAAATTCATTTTAATAATAAGGTTTATCTTTGTACAAAAGAAATTCTAAGCATGAAGCTTTCAAGATCCGCTTTCGAAAAACAACTTCAAAATCTTATTAAGTTATCTGAAAACCAAACTTATCTTTTAGCGGTAAGCGGCGGCGCAGATTCTATGGTCTTGATGCATCTGTTTAATGAATTACGTGGTTCAGGATACCAATTTCAGGTTGCGCACATTAATTATAAACTTCGTGATAAAGATTCTGATTCTGATCAAAAAGTGGTGGAAAATTTTTGCAGAAAGAATGATATTAAATTTCATTTATATAAAGTTTCGGAGAAAGATAAAAAACCAGACAACTCCATTCAGCTTTGGGCAAGGGACATTCGTTATAAGTTCTTCAGAGAAATTCAGGAAAAGGAAAATTTAGATTTTCTCGTTACAGCGCATCATCTGAATGACCAATTGGAAACTTTCATCATCAATCTTTCAAAAGCTTCCGGAATAAATGGTTTAAGCGGAATTCCGGCAAATGAAAACAATATTCTTCGACCTTTACTAAATTTTTCAAAAGAAGAAATTTACAGATTTGCAGAGGAAAACAAAATTGATTTCCGTGAGGATCTTTCCAATAAAAAAAATGATTACCTGAGAAATAAAATCAGAAATGAAATCGTCCCGAAACTTTCGGAGACCAACGAACAGTTTTTGGAAAATTTCAGAAAAAGCATTTTGTATTTAAATCAAACCAAAGATTTTGTACATCAACAAATCGAAAAGATTGAAAAAAATATTTCAATAAAATCTGAAGAAAACATTATTTTAAATAAAGAAAAACTAAGTCAGGAAACTGAGTTTATTCAGTTTGAAATTTTAAAAAAATATGGTTTTAATCGGCCTGAAGAAATTCAGAAAATCTTCATTACTGAAACCGGAAGTATATTTTATTCAAAAGAATATAAATTAATTATCAACAGAAACAAATTGATTTTCATTGAATTAAATTCAGATATTGAAATTCAGGAAGAAATCATTTTAACTAATACCACAGAACTGCATCAAAAACACTTTAGCATCGACATTTCGCAGTATATTGAGATCATCGAAGAAATCAATAAAGACTTCAATTGGGAATTCGATGCCGAAAAACTTGCTTATCCGCTGAAACTTCGCACCAAAAATGAAGGTGACTTATTCTACCCTATCGGTTTTTCAGGGAAAAAGAAAGTTTCTAAGTTTTTCAGGGACGAAAAATTGTCTATTTTAGCGAAGCAAAAAATCTGGCTTCTTGCAGATGCAAACGATTATGTTTTAGGCATTATTCCGTTCAGACAAGACAGACGATATGCAAAAGATGAGAAAACCCAAAAAGTTCTCGCAATTTTTAATCGAAAGTAAAATGAAATTTAAAAACTGGTTTTTACTGATTCTTTTGTTTTTGGCAACAGGAATCAATGCACAAATCAAAAATCCCGTAAAATTCAAATTCGCCGTCAACGACCTTGGTAATAATCAGTACGAAGCGGTGCTGAATGCAACGCTTGAAAGCGGATGGCACATTTACTCAAGAGACATTCCGGAAGACACTGGAATTCCGACAGAATATGTAGTTTCCGGAAAAAACATCGAACTGATAGGGAAATTTCAGGAAATCGGAAAAAAGCATGAAGAATTTTCTGAAGCTTTTGGCGGAACGATTATTTATTACTCAAATTCTGCCGGTTTTAAGCAAAAATTTAAATTAAAAGATCCTACAAAACCTGGAGATGTTGTTGCCGAAATCACCTACCAAACTTGTGATGACCGGGTTTGTCTTGCTCCGAATACTTTAGAGTTTAACAAAACAGTTACTCCAACCGGAGCTGCAGAAACAGCTACCGATGAAAAAACAGAACCCGCAAAAGACTCTGTAAAAACTGTAGAAACTGTGGCTGAAAATCCGGAAAAAGGAGAGATTACCGTTACAGAATCTTCAAAGCTTGACCCGAAACAGTTAAAAATTGCTTCTATTGATATTGCAAAACCTTTGACAGATTGCGGAACAGGTTCATCAAAAATCGACGAAAATTATTGGACGTATCTTTTATTGGGTTTCCTTGGAGGTTTAATTGCTTTACTGACTCCATGCGTTTTCCCGATGATCCCGTTAACGGTTTCTTTCTTTACTAAAGGAAATAAAAATCCCGCAAAAGGAAAAAGAGATGCTTTAGTTTATGGATTTTTTATTCTTTTGATTTTTGTTTTATTAAGTCTTCCTTTCCATTTAATTGATGGAATTGCAGGAAATATTTTTAATGAAATTTCAACCAACGTTTGGCTGAATATTGTATTCTTTATCATCTTTATTTTCTTCGCAGGAAGTTTCTTTGGATATTACGACATTACATTGCCAAGCTCGATTGCCAACAAATCTTCAAAAGCTGAAGAAGCAGGCGGAATGATTGGTATTTTCTTCATGGCTTTGACTTTGGTAATTGTTTCATTCTCTTGTACAGGTCCAATTTTAGGTAGTTTACTAGGAAGCGCCATTACAGGTTCGGCAAACGTTCCGATGTTGTTGACATTTGCTTTGGGTGGTTTCGGATTGGCTTGGGCGATTGTTTTCGGATTATTGGCTCTATTTCCTCAAGCTTTACAAAGCCTTCCCAAATCTGGCGGTTGGATGAATACCGTGAAAGTAGTTTTAGGTTTTGTGGAATTGGCTTTGGCTTTAAAATTCTTATCAAAAGCAGATTTGGTTTCTAAAACATTCTTGATTAAAAGAGAACTATTCATCGCCATCTGGATTATCGTTGCGATTGGATTGGTTATTTATTTATTCGGATTAATACGATTTCCGCATGACGATAAAAAACCGAAAATTTCTATCACAAGAAAAATTATTGGTGTTTTAGGAATTGGTTTTGTTGTTTATTTAATTCAGGGATTAATTCCTGCTGAAAGACCAAAACTGCAATTATTGAGCGGAATTTTACCTCCACTAAATGTAAGTTATTTCCATGACGAAAAAGATGGAATTTTAGGAATGCATCCTGAACATGACTTTTTCAATGCGATCGAATTGGCTAAAAAAGAGAACAAACCCATCTTAATAGATTTCACAGGATACGGTTGTGAAAACTGCCGTAAAATGGAAGAATTTGTCTGGAGCGAACCAGATATTTTACCCATCCTGCAGAACGATGTTGTTCTTGCTTCGCTTTACGTAGACGACAAAGAAGAACTTCCTGAAGACCAAAAAACAAAAATTGATTTGGGAGACGGACAAGTAAAAAAAGTAAAAACAATTGGTGACCGATGGAGTTTATTCCAGACTGCTAATTTTAATAATAATTCGCAGCCACACTATGTTCTTTTAACTCCGGATGGAAAAGTGATTAATACTCCCGTTTCCGGATATATGGAAAAAGAGAAATTTAAAAAATTCTTGGAGTGTGGCGTAAACTATTTTAAGAATAATAAATAAAAATTTAAAAATATATTTAAAACTCATGCTGAAAAGTATGAGTTTTTTGTTTTTTAATTGGTTCTATTCAAGTTTATTAATTATTCATTAAAATATGAATAAATTTATTTAATTTTGAATAACCAACTACAATACAAACACTTATGAAATATTTTAAATCTATTCTTTTAATTTTATTACTTTCATCTGTTGCTAAATCACAAATTCCCACTATTCAATGGCAAAAATCTTTTGGTGGGTCAAATAACGAAACTGCCAAATCTATTGTACAAACCCCGGACGGAGGATATATCTCTGCCGGATTTTCAAATTCTTCCGATGGAAACGCAATCATAAATCATGGAGATAATGATTTTTGGATAGTGAAAATGAATGCTTCAGGAACTTTTCAGTGGCAAAGGTCCCTTGGTGGATCTGGAGATGATCAGGCAAATTCAATCTGTACTACTTCAGACGGAGGATATGTTGTCGCAGGATTTACAAATTCTACCGATGGAGATATTACCCTGAACAAAGGATATGCTGATTACTGGATTGTAAAACTGAATTCGCAGGGAAATATAGTATGGCAAAAAACCTTCGGAGGAACATCTCAGGACATCGCAACCTCCGTAAAACAAACTACTGACGGAGGATATATTGTAGCAGGATATTCAAGTTCAAGCAACGGAGATATTACAGGAAATCATGGCTTAACCACAACTGATTACTGGATATTAAAATTAGACTCCTCAGGAAATTTGCAGTGGCAAAAATCTCTTGGTGGATCTAATAGTGAAAGAGCTTTTGAAATCCAGCAAACGACTGACGGAGGTTACATTATAGCTGGCGACACCTACTCTTCAAATAGTGGAGATGTTTCCACTACAACAATAGGAATAAGAGACTTTTGGATTGTAAAAATCGGGAATACAGGAAATATTCTTTGGGAAAAGCGTTTTGGTGGCTCCGGAGAAGATAATGCTTACTCCATTGCCCAAACATCAGACAGTGGTTATATCGTATCGGGCAACACAACTTCAACAAATGGAAATATAGTTTCTAATAACGGGCAAGGAGATTTTTGGATCATAAAACTGGATGCTTTAGGAAATCTACAATGGCAGAATGCTCTGGGAAGTGTTACCTATGATCAGGCATATTCAATAAGACAAACACATGACGGAAGCTATGTAGCAGCAGGATATCTCTCTTCCAATACAGGAGTTGCCGAAGGTGAGCCATTGGCCTCCACTCAATTTTGGGTGGTGAAGCTTGATAATTTTGGAAACCTTTTATGGCAAAAATCTTATGGCGGGAGTGGAAACGAAGGTGCCTATAGTATTATTCCGACCTCAGATGGTGGATTGGCTTTGGCAGGGTATTCAAATTCAAATCCAGACAGCGGGGACGTTACCGGCAACCATGGTCAATTGGATTTTTGGATTGTAAAGCTAAGTGGATCTAAAGAATCATTAGGAACAACCGAGAGTAACACCCCTGAAAAGCCACAAATATATCCCAATCCTGCAAAAGACGTTCTCCACATCAACCATATTCCGAAAGAAAGTACAGTAACCATTTTTGATGTTGTAGGAAGAAAAATTTTCAGCAAAAAATATTCTCAAGCAAACACCTCCATAGATACTTCTCCTTTTGCAAACGGAATGTATATTTTTCAGATTAACAATGCAGAAAAAGATAATTTTTCAGAAAAATTAATTATTAAAAAATAAATCAACATACTTAAAACATCATAAAACCTTATTCAATTCATCTTACCGTAAGGTTTTTATTTAAAATATTTAATGAAATAAAATTTTTTATAACCAATCCCATAATTAGGTATAAACTTTGCATCGAATCAATTTAAAGTGAATTAAAATTTCACTGATTCTAAAAATTTGTTCAACATTTAAAAAACTGAATTATGGCTGAAGTTATTACCCAAGAAAAATCCGGAGGAAAACAAAAAAAGAAAAACGTCAAAATCGACATGACTCCGATGGTCGACTTAAATTTTTTATTACTGATGTTTTTTATGTTTACATCAAGTTTCTCAAAACCTAATGTAATGGATTTAGGATTGCCTGCGAAAAGCACCCATCCGCCAACAAATCAAATTGGAGATAAAAACCAAATTACATTTATCATTGGTGAAAACAACAGAATATTCTATCATCAAAGCAATGAAAAAGATTTGACAGAAGCAGGTTTAAAAGAAACAGATTACAATAGCCTGAATGTTTCAAAAATTATTTCTGAAGCTTATCAAAAAGCTCCGAATAAGGATATCTTTACCATCATTGTAAAACCAACCGACGATGCCAATTATAAAAACTTTGTTGATATGATGGATAATATTTCAATCTCGAAAAAAGAGCGATACGGAATCAGCGATATTAAACCATGGGAAAAGAAAGTTTATGAAAACGTAATCAAATAAAACCTCAGAGCATTTTTATAATGCTCTTTTTTTTATATAAATTTGAGCATAAAAATTTCAAATATGATGAAGAACATTTTAGTTTTAGCCTCAGTTGCTCTTCTTACTTTTTCATGTTCAAAAAAAGAAACAACAAGTACTGACAACAAATCAGACAGCACAAAAATTGTTGACTCTATTAATGAAGCAAGAACAAAAATCAACGACAGTATTAAAGCTAAAAACAGTGTAAACCGTTTCAAAGATTTTAGCGGTAGCCACAAATTCATCTACCAAAATGACAGTTCGCCAAAATATTACGGAACAGTAGATTTTAAAAAGATTGAAGGCGAACGGGATAATTATGATGTTTCAGGAAGCATTATATCAGGAAATAACTCTGTAAACATCAAGGGTTTTGTGCAGGTAGTTTCTGCCAAACATATGAATTTCACAGGAGAAATTACGCAAAAAATATCAGCCAACGACAACGGAAAACCATACACAAGAAAAGGTACCAAAACATTTACATCTAAAGATGGCGGAAAAACATACCGACTTCAGGACATGGTCAATGGTTCAGGATTTGTAGACTATATTGACATTCAATATTAAAAAATTAAGGTTATGCTCAATTTTGAAAAAAAAGGCGACGGAAAAGAGACTTTGGTTCTGCTTCATGGTTTTATGGAAAACATTTCAATCTGGAGCGACCTTGAAAAAAACCTTTCCAAAGATTTTACACTTTTAAAAATCGACCTTCCGGGACACGGACAATCGGATATTCTGGGTGAAGTTCATACCATGGAAATAATGGCTGAAGAAGTAAAAAAAGTTCTGAATCATCAAAATTCAGATAAAATTCATTTGCTGGGTCATTCGATGGGTGGCTATGTTTCATTGGCATTTGCGGAGAAATTCCCTGACTATTTAAAAAGTCTTACTTTATTTTTTTCAACCTATTTTCCTGATGATGCCGAGAAAAAAGAACAGCGCATCAAAAGCTACAGAATTATAAAAGATGCTTTTGCCCATTATGCAAGAGCCGGAGTTCCCAACTTATTCAACCCGAATGAAAGAGACGTTTTGGAAGGGAAAATAGAAACTGCTTTGGAAGTTGCCCTTTCTACCAACAATCTCGGAGCTTTGGCCTGCGTAAAAGGAATGGTGGAAAGAACCGATAAAAAACATGTTTTAGAAACTTTAGAATGCAAAATTTTAGTTCTTGCGGGAAAACATGACAATGCCGTAAAAACCGATATTACGATCAATAATCTTCCAGATCGCACCAACATCAAATCTTACGTTTTAGACTGCGGACATAACGGTCATTGGGAAAAACCTTCCATCTGTGCAGAAATCATCAACACAGAACTATTACATCATTTGCCTAAAAAGTTGGTACTTTAATTTTCAACACCAGAATTAATATCATTATCTGGCAAAATCATTATCTTAGTAAGGTTTAAAAGTTTAAATGGGCATATTCTCTTTCAAAAAAAAGAAACCAGTAATAGGGCTTACTCTTTCCGGTGGCGGAATGCGCGGCATCGCTCACATTGCGGTTCTTAAAGCTTTAGAAGAATACGACCTTAAACCTAACATCATTTCAGGAACAAGTGCAGGATCAATTATCGGAGCATTTTATTCGTTTGGAAAAACACCTGATCAAATGATGGAAATCGTGAAAAACACCACTTTTTTCTCTCGTTCCTATTTAAAACTTTCCAAAAACGGACTTTTCAGCTCTAAATTTATCCTGAAACTTTTTAATGATCATTTTCCTGAAGATGATTTTAAAATTTTAAAAATTCCGGTCTATGTTGCCGCAACTGAAATGACTCATGGGATTGTGGACTTTTTCTCAGAAGGTGAACTTTTCGGTCCGCTTTTGGCTTCCTCAAGTGTGCCATTTGTTTTACCACCGGTAAAAATTGGTGAGAAAATTTATGTTGATGGCGGAGTTTTAGACAATCTTCCCATAGAACCTATTGCCGACAAATGTGATTTCCTCATCGGTTCACACGTTAATTCCATCAGTTACGATGGCTTGGAAAATATGAGTTTGATGAAAGAATTTGACCGTATTCTTCATTTAGCCATTGCAAAATCGGTTTATTCTAAGGCAAGTCATTGCGATATCTTTTTAGACCCACCGAAGATGACGAAATTCAGTTTGTTTAAAAAGAGTTTTCTGGATGAAATGTTTACAGAAGTTTATGATTATACCTGTACCGAATTGGAAGATAAAGGATACAGAAAAGCATAGAGATTATTTCTTACTTACAAATTCTCTTCAGCAATTCTGCTTTTAAAAGTCTCAATCGTATCCGGTAAAGATTCTAAAGATTTTCCTCCCGCAGCATTAATATGACCTCCTCCATTGAAATATTTTCTTGAAAACTGATTCACATCTACATCATCTTTACTTCTGAAGGAAATTTTAATGAAATCCTCATAAAGATCTTCCATAAAGAAAGCTGCCATTCTTACTCCGACAATGCTCAGTCCGTAATTGACAAAGCCTTCTGTATCGCCTTTCTGGAAACCATATTCCTGAAGCTCTTTTCTTGTCAGATATAAAACTGCAACTTTTCCTTCGTTTACCACTTCGATTCTGCCTAAAATTAAAGCTAATAAATGCAAACGTGAAACTGTATTGGTATCCCAGGTATTCGAAGTGATAATAGACGGATCTGCTCCTTTTTCAATTAGATTCGCAACAATTCTATGCGTTGTTGCACTCGTAGAACGAAAACGAAAACCTCCGGTATCAGTCATAATCCCTGTGTAAAGACATTCAGCAATATCTTTATTCACCAGTTTTTCATCATCCATCGCTTCAATGAAATGATATACCATCTGACAAGTTGCCGGAATAACCGTATCTGAATAGACAAAGTCAAAATCTTCAGGTTGCTGATGATGGTCGATAAGAATTTTTTTTGCTTTCGCTTTCATCAACCAGTCGCCTAAAAGTCCGATTCTTGAGGGAGAATTAAAATCCAGACAGAAAATGACATCTGCTTCATGAATGATATCATAAGCTACTTTTCTTTTGTACTCACCGATGATGTTTTTCTTTGCTTCAGGCATCCACTTCAGGAACTTCGGAAAATCGTTAGGAACAACAACTTCCGCTTCGAGACCTTTAGCTTTTAAGTAATGTTTCAGCCCTAAACTTGAGCCAATTGCGTCTCCATCCGGATTGTAATGGGTAAGAATAACAATTTTATTTTCCGGTATAAGAAGCGTATTGATTTCTAAAAGTTCTGCAGGTGTAAACATTTCTTTAAATTTGAGTTTCCAAAGATAAAGTTTTTTATACGGATTGCAGACTAATAATTAAGAAAGCAAATGAAGTCTTTTGCAGTAAGGATTTTCAATAATTACATATAAAAAGCTTTAAAATAATTTCAAAAAAAGACATGTAACGTTTGCACTTAATAAAAATATGCATATATTTGCAACCTGAAAATTAATAGATAATTACGACTTAAACATATAGTAATGAGCAAAAGAACATTCCAACCATCAGAAAGAAAGAAAAGAAACAAACACGGTTTCAGAGAAAGAATGTCTACACCAAACGGTAGAAGAGTTTTAGCTGCAAGAAGAGCTAAAGGAAGAAAAAGCTTAACAGTAAGTTCTGCAAGAGCTAAAAGATAATTCTTTAGTTTTACAATATACAAATCATGCTTGAAAAGTACTTTTTCAGGCATTTTTTGTTGTTAAAATATATTAATTTCTTAGGTTTATAGAATATCTTTTTTTATTTTTAAAATCTGAAAAAGTGCTTTGTAAAAAGCCTCTAAAAATAAATTTATGCCACATACCAATATCTCCGGAGACAGCATTGTAACTCTGCAGCATGCAAAAATTGCACAGAAAAACTTCACTGTACTTTCTGATGTTAATCTTAACATAAAAAAAGGAAGATTCTGCTATCTGATCGGTAAAACAGGTTCCGGAAAAAGTTCATTGCTTAAAACCCTTTACGGCCACATTCCTTTAGCCAGCGGCGTGGGTAAAGTTGTAGGATTCGATATTGCTAAATTAAAAGCTTCAGATATTCCTAA
This sequence comes from Chryseobacterium sp. RLHN22, assembly GCF_051011795.1. Lineage (NCBI taxonomy): Bacteria > Pseudomonadati > Bacteroidota > Flavobacteriia > Flavobacteriales > Weeksellaceae > Chryseobacterium > Chryseobacterium sp. RLHN22. The sequence goes on along the minus strand of NZ_JBPCHW010000019.1, from coordinate 56,311 downwards.
TCTGAGAAGAAAACTGGGAATTGTTTTCCAGGACTTCCAATTGCTCTCCGACAGAACGGTTGAAAAAAATCTGAAATTCGTTCTGGAAGCTACAGGTTGGAGTGACAAACATAAAATCGATGAGCGCATCAACGAAGTTCTTTCAAGCGTAAACATGAAAGGGAAAAAACATAAAATGCCACACGAACTTTCCGGTGGAGAACAACAACGTATTGCGATTGCAAGAGCACTTTTAAACCATCCGGATTTAATTTTAGCAGATGAGCCTACAGGAAATCTTGACCCTGAAACTTCGAATGAAATTATGACCCTGTTAAAGCAGGTTGCTTTGGAAAACGGAGCAGCGGTTGTCATGGCAACTCACGATTATCACATGATTCAGAATTTCCCTGGAGAAGCCATCAGATGTGAAGATGGGAAGGTTTCTGTGCTTGATACGGCAGAATTGTTTGAATAAAAATTAAATCATTAAGATATATTTAAAAAGTTAAGTTTCATTAAGAAAAATCAACAGATTTTCAATTAAGCAATACAATTTAATATTCTTAACTACTTAACACTTCTTAATGGTTCAAACAGAATATTTATTACGAAAAACATGAAACTCTTTGGTGAGTTCAAGATATTGGTCCGAGTATTGTCTCGGACTTTTTTCTATAATAAATTCGGATTCGTCTACATCTTTTTCCGTTAAAGAAAATTCCAGAATCAATCTTTTTACCTTTGAATTTTCAATACCTTTAATATTGACTTTTCGGATTAAAAACAGTTGATTTTCATCTGCCAATTTAACAAACTGAGCTCCAATTTCAAAAGGGATAATTACAGAAAAAATCCCGTTTTCAGAAAGTAAGTTTGATGATTTTGAAATCAATTGCTGAAAATTTAATTCAACAGTTTGACGCGCCAATTTATCTTTTTCAGAATCTGACTCTTCAAAATACGGGGGATTTGATACGATTAAATCAAACTTTTCATTCGTTTCAAAGCTTTTAAAATTCTGACGAATATTTTTTAACCTTAAATGAAAAGGAGAACTTTTAAAATTAACCCGAGTAAGATTCACCGCTTCTTCATTAATATCAATTCCTAAAAACTCTGCAAAAGAGTTTCTTTGAGCTAACATTAAAGAAATCAAGCCACTTCCAGTACCTACTTCTAAAACCTTAGAAACAGAATCAACATTTGCTAATGCACCCAACAAAACACCGTCTGTTCCGACACGGAAGACCTCTTTTGACTGCTGAATTTCAAATTGTTTAAACTTAAAAGATTTCACTATAAATTGGTAGGTAAAGCGATAGTGAAAGTAGAGCCTTTCCCGACTTCAGATTTTACGGTAATCTCCCCTTTGTAGTCTTCCACCATTTTTCGAACCATGGATAAGCCAAGCCCCATTCCACTGTTTTTTGATGTGAAGTTCGGTTCAAAAATCTTTTCATACATATTTTCAGGGATTCCGATCCCATTATCCTGAACAGAAATAATCACTCTTCGCTGGTGCTGCTCAATATCAACATTTACTAAAAGATTTCGGTCATCACTTTTCGCCTGTTTCGCATTGGTAACCAAATTGGTAATAATTCGCGAAAGAAAAACCTTATCCATTGTAATCATAATATTGCTCTTATTGGCATGAACAAATATCTGATCGTCGTTGAAAACCCTGAGAATATCATCAATTTCGTTATTAAGATTAATGACTTCATTATTTTTCTCGGGTAGTTTGGCAAATTCAGAAAAAGCAGAAGCTACGGTTGCAATCACATCGATCTGATCGACCATGGTTTTACTCATCTGTTTTACACGCTCGGTAACATTTGGGTCATTCGGATCAAACTTTCTTTCAAAGTTCTGAATCGTAAGCTTCATCGGTGTTAAAGGATTTTTAACCTCATGAGCGACTTGTTTTGCCATTTCACGCCATGCTTCTTCTGATGCTTTAAAGCGAAGTCTCTCTTTCTGATCCTGAATCTGAAGAATCATTCTATTGTAGGCTCTTGCCAAAGCATTAAGCTCATCATTTTTGTAATATTTGATGGGACGCATTTCGTTTTCAAACAAAGTAATACGCGTGATCATGTCTGAAAATTTCGTGATATTTTTAGCCAGATTATTAGAAGTCACCCAGCTTAGCCAAATACTGAAGGCAATAATCACCAAATCCACCAAAAGAATGTACACCACATATTTATGCAAGACATCCATGTAAGCAGATTCGTTGTGATAAAGCGGAATATAAATAATCCCAATCGGTTCCCAGTTATTATTTTTAAGAACTAAGTAGGACGAAGTATACACAGCGTCTTTTTCAGCATCATATCCGCGAATATCATACCGGGTTTCTTTTGAAAGAATTTCATTAACGATTTTAACGGGAACTTTTTTTCTGTCGACCAGATTAGGTTCTTTATTTGAAAGAAGATAGTTTCCTTTTAAATCATAAATAATAATATCGTGCTGATTAATATCTGCAATCTCAAATATTTTATTGCCTAACACTTTTTTAAGATCATCAGTCTGCACGGATGTACGGCTCAAAGCATAATCGAAATATGCCATGACCGCATTGGTTTTGTCCTGCATATCAATCTTACTCTGCTGAAGCGCATTATTTCTTAAAACAAAATACGGAACAAGAGAAGAAGCAGCAACACTTAAAAGACATATGAGTAAGAAACCGAAAAACACACGATTTCTTAAACTATATCCTTTATATTTATTAAACGACATTCTGCTTATTAATTAGTTTTGAAATATATTTACCAATAATATCAAATTCCAGATTGACTTTATCGCCAGCCTTTAGTGTATTCATATTGGTAAATTCCCATGTATAAGGGATGATGGCTACAGAAAACTGAAAATCTTCACTCTTCGCTACCGTTAAACTAATTCCGTTCATTGTGATAGAGCCTTGAGGAACCGTAACAAAATTACCTTCTGAATTATATTGTACAGTAACAAAATAGCTGCCATCTTTGTTTTCGATGCTTACAATTTCTCCGGTTTTGTCAACATGACCTTGTACAATATGCCCGTCAAGTCTTCCATTCATTATCATGCAACGCTCCAAATTAACAACACTGCCCTCTTTCCAGTTTCCTAGATTTGTTTTTTCTAAGGTCTCGTTAATTGCTGTCACCACATATTTATCGTCTTTAATTTCTACAACCGTAAGACAACAACCGTTATGCGCAAGACTCTGGTCTATTTTTAATTCGTTCGTAAAAGGACAACTCAGGGTAAAGTCTATATTCGTTCCGTTTTCCTGTATTTTTTCAATAACTCCTACTGCTTCAATAATTCCTGTGAACATATTTATTTTTGCTAAATTTGTAAAATTATAATCTTCAAAGATAAAGAAAATGAGCCCAAAAAACCATAAAGTACGAGTAGGAATTTCAATTGGTGACTTCAACGGCATCGGCCCGGAAATCATCATGAAATCTCTGAAAGACAAAACCATTACAGATTTTTTCACACCTGTTATTTTTGGTTCGGGCAAACTTTTCACGTATCAGAAGAATATTTTTAAGCTGAATTTAAATTTCAACTACATTACAGAAGCTTCCCAAGCTCAAAATGGCAAGCTGAATATGGTAAATCTTACCAAAGAAAATTCAAACGTAGAACTGGGAAGACCAACAGAGGAATCCACAAAAATGGCGATCGACTCTCTTGAAGCAGCTACAGAAGCTTTAATAAAAGGAGAAATTGATGTTTTGGTAACCGCTCCGATTAACAAAGATGAAATGGTGAAAATGGGTTTCAAGCATGCAGGTCACACCGGTTATTTTGAAGAAAAATTTAATAAAAAAGGATTAATGTTCCTGGTTACAGAAGATTTGAAAGTAGCTGTTTCAACACATCATATTCCTCTATCTCAGGTAGCAGAAAACATTTCAAAAGAGAAAATCAAAAAGCAGATAAAGGCCTTAAACCAAACTTTAATTGAAGATTTTGCTGTAACAAGACCGAAAATTGCCGTTTTAGGACTCAATCCACATTCAGGGGACGGCGGAGTGATCGGAAATGAAGAAATCGAAATCATTGCTCCGGCAATCAAAGAACTTTCAGACAACGGAATCCTTACCTTCGGACCTTTTCCGGCAGACAGTTTCTTCCAGCCCAATAAATACCGAAATTATGATGCGGTTTTAGCCATGTATCACGATCAGGGATTGGCTCCGTTTAAGACTTTAGCTTATGAAGAAGGAGTAAATTATACAGCTGCTCTACCATTCATCAGAACATCTCCGGATCACGGGGTTGCTTATGATATTGCGGGTAAAAATATCGCGGACGAGCAGAGTTTTATGGAAGCAATTTTCACAGCCATCAAAATTTTTAATAACAGAAATGATTATAGAGATTTGATGAGCAATCGCCTACAACCGAGAAGAATGCCTGCTGATAACGGAATCGACGAAGATCTGCCTATAGAAACTGAAATGTAGAATTTGTAAACGAATTAAAATTAATTTGTTATATAATTTATTTGTAATATTAAAAAAAATGCATATTTTTGCACACTCATTTTATGGACAAGTTAAGAAACTATGACGTAAGCTTTTCCGGTTTAAAAACAGGTAAGCACGAGTTCAGGTTTGAGATAAATAAAGAGTTCTTTCAATTATTTGACACTGAACAGGAATTTACAGATCCTAAAATCGCAGTAGATGTTTTGCTTGACAAACACACTACTTTTTTGGAATTTGAAATTAAAGTAAATGGGACAGTGGAACTGGTTTGTGATATTACAAACGAAAACTTCACACATCCCATTGAAAACCAGATCGGTATTTTGGTAAAGTTTGGCGAAGAATACGATGACAGCGAAGAAGATGTCATTACGATTCCTACCAACGATCACGCTTTCAATGTAGCTCAGTTGATTTACGAAAACGTGGCACTTTCAATACCTATGAAAAAAATATCACCGAATGTAAGTGATGAAGATCTTGCAATTCTTGAAAAATTCAGTCCAAAAGAAACAAAAGAAGAGGAAGAACACGAAAGCGACCCGAGATGGGACGCATTGAAAAATTTAAAGAATAAAAATTAAATAGTTTAATGATGGGATGATGAATCTCATCGCTCATCAATTAAAAAAGTTATTACAAAATGGCACATCCAAAGAGAAGACAGTCGTCTACAAGAAGAGATAAGAGAAGAACTCACTACAAAGCTGTAGTTCCTCAATTAGCAAAAGATGCAACAACAGGTGAGATGCACCTTTACCACAGAGCTCACTGGCATGAAGGAAAACTTTACTACAGAGGTAAAGTAGTATTGGAAAAAGAAGTAGCAACTACTGAAGAAAACTAAGAGTCGTTTTCACCGAAAAACACTCGTTTTAATACAAAAACCGCCCGATTTTGATAAAATTTGGCGGTTTTTTGTTGTTTTTTATGTTTTTTTGGTATCTTTGGCAGCAAATCAAATATCAATTTTATGGACATTAAAGACATACAGAATCTTATCAAGTTTGTATCTAAAGCTGAAGTTTCAGAAGTAAAATACAAAACTAAAGATTTCGAAATCACTATTAAAACTCCTTTAGCAGGAAGTGAAGTAGCTTATGCTCAGCCTGCAGTTTATCATACAGCTCCTCAACAAGTAGCTGCTGCTCCTGCACCAGCTGCAACTCCTGCTGTTGCACCGGCTCAAGCTACTGAAGCTTCTTCTGATGACAGCAAATATGTAACCATCAAATCTCCGATGATCGGAACTTTCTACAGAAAGCCATCTCCGGATAAAGATGTATTTGTAAACGTTGGTGACGAAGTTTCTAACGGAAAAGTGGTTTGTGTAATCGAAGCGATGAAATTATTTAACCAGATTGAATCTGAAGTAAGCGGAAAAATCGTTAAGATTTTAGTTGACGATGCAACTCCTGTAGAATACGACCAACCATTATTCTTAGTAGATCCATCTTAATTATAATTGATTAATGATGATTGATGATTGATCAGATGGTCAATTTCAAATTTCAAATTTTCAAATTTCAAATCGTATTAAGATGTTCAAAAAAATATTAATTGCCAATCGTGGCGAAATTGCAATGCGTATTTTGCGTACTTGTAAAGAAATGGGGATCAAAACCGTTGCGGTTTATTCTACAGCAGATAAAGACAGTCTTCATGTAAGATTTGCTGACGAGGCTGTTTGCATCGGTCCTGCAATGAGTAAAGACTCATACTTAAAAATACCTAACATTATTGCTGCTGCAGAAATTACCAATGCAGACGCCATTCACCCAGGTTACGGCTTCTTATCTGAGAATGCTAATTTCTCAAGAATCTGTCAGAAAAACGGAATCAAGTTTATCGGTGCTTCTCCGGAGCAAATCGAAAAAATGGGAGACAAAGCAAATGCTAAAGCAACCATGAAAGCTGCAGGTGTACCTTGTGTACCCGGTTCTGACGGTTTGATCGAATCTTATGAACACGCTGTAAAAATTGCTGAAGAAACAGGATATCCTGTAATGATTAAAGCAACCGCAGGTGGTGGTGGAAAAGGAATGAGAGCGGTATGGAAAGCTGAAGACCTTAAAGATCACTGGGAATCTGCCATTCAGGAAGCTGTAGCTGCTTTCGGAAATGGGGGTATGTATATGGAAAAACTGATTGAAGAACCAAGACATATTGAAATTCAGGTTGCAGGTGACCAATTTGGTAAAGCTTGTCACCTTTCGGAAAGAGACTGTTCGGTTCAGAGAAGAAACCAGAAATTAACGGAAGAAACTCCATCTCCGTTTATGACAGATGAACTTCGTGAGCAGATGGGTGATGCCGCTGTAAAAGCAGCAGAATTTATCGGTTACGAAGGTGTTGGAACAATCGAATTCCTGGTTGACAAACATAGAAATTTCTATTTCATGGAAATGAATACGAGAATTCAGGTGGAACACCCAATCACTGAACAGGTTATTGATTACGACCTGATCAGAGAGCAAATTCTTTTGGCTGCAGGAACTCCAATTTCAGGAATCAACCATTATCCGAAGTTGCACTCAATTGAGTGTAGAATTAATGCTGAAGATCCTTATGCTGATTTCAGACCGTCACCGGGAAAAATCACAGGATTAAACATTCCTGGAGGACACGGGATCAGAGTTGACACTCACGTTTATTCCGGATATACGATTCCTTCTAACTACGATTCAATGATTGCAAAATTGATTACAACGGCTCAAACCCGTGAAGAAGCCATTGCAAAAATGAAGCGTGCCCTCGAAGAATTCTATATTGAAGGGGTGAAAACGACAATTCCTTTCCACAGACAATTGATGGAGGACGAAAGATATCTTTCAGGAAATTACACAACAAAATTCATGGAGGATTTTGTAATGGATAAGAAGTATGATAATCATTAGGATTATTTAAAAATACATTTCAACCGTCTCATTTTTTTGAGGCGGTTTTTTTATTTGATATAATATCTGCCCGATGAAAAGATATAAAAACTAAAGTCCAGCCTGCTTAACCCAATATTTTTTAACTTAAAAAACACACTTTATTCTGCTTATTTTACAGGATTGTTATTCTGTGCAGATATGTAATTTATAATATGTAAATTTGTAAAAACCAAAATTTATGTCAACAGTTACAGCAAAAAACTCCCAATATTTTATAGATCTTGAAGATCAGCACGGTGCTCACAACTATCATCCGCTTCCTGTGGTTTTAGATAAAGGAGAAGGTGTTTTTGTGTGGGATGTTGAAGGCAAAAAATATTACGATTTTCTTTCTGCCTATTCTGCTGTAAACCAAGGACATTCTCATCCGAAAATTGTTAATGCATTGGTAAATCAGGCTAAAAAATTAGCTTTAACTTCCAGAGCTTTTTACAATTCAAATTTAGGTGAGTACGAAAAAAAGATTACTACTCTATTTGGCTTCGATAAAGTTTTACCCATGAATTCCGGTGCTGAAGCTGTGGAAACAGCAGTAAAATTAGCGAGAAAATGGAGCTACGAAGTAAAAGGTATTGCTGAAAACGCTGCAAAAATTATTGTTTGCGAAAACAATTTTCATGGAAGAACAACGACGATTGTTTCTTTCTCAAACGATCCTGATGCAAACCAAAACTACGGGCCTTTTACTCCAGGGTTTATTAAAATTCCTTACAATGATATTGTTGCATTAGAAAAAATTCTAAAAAATGATGCTCAAAATATTGCGGCATTTTTGGTGGAACCTATTCAGGGTGAAGCGGGAGTGTATGTTCCTGATGAAAACTTCCTGAAAAGTGCCTCAGAATTATGTAAAAAGCACAATGTTCTTTTCATTGCTGACGAAGTTCAGACTGGGATTGCAAGAACCGGGAAATTAATTGCATGTCACCATGAAGATGTACAACCTGATATTTTAATTTTAGGAAAAGCACTTTCAGGCGGAATGTATCCTGTGTCTGCAGTTTTGGCAAATGATGAGATTATGCATGTCATCAAACCAGGACAGCATGGATCTACTTTCGGAGGAAATCCTATTGCCTGTGCGGTTGCGGTTGCAGCTTTAGATGTTGTAGAGGAAGAAAAACTTTCGGAAAGAGCTGAAGAATTAGGGAAATTATTCAGAAGTGAGATTGAAAAAGTGATCGAAAAATCTGACCTTATCACCAAAGTACGAGGAAAAGGTTTGTTGAATGCTATCTTAATCAACGATACTCCAGAAAGTTCAACGGCATGGAATCTTTGTTTAAAACTAAAAGAAAACGGCTTACTTGCCAAACCAACCCACGGAAACATCATCAGATTGGCACCACCTTTGGTCATTACAGAAGAGCAGCTGCTTGACTGTGTGAAAATTATTGAAAAAACGGTATTGGAGTTTGGAGGATAAAATGAAAATTTTAATTATACAAAAAAAATTCATGGGTGATGTCCTCGTGACCTCAACGATATTACCTCAACTCAAAAAAAAATATCCTCAATCAGAAATCAGCTTTCTTTTGGATGAAAAGCATGCTCAGATATTAAAAGGAAATCCTTTTATAGATCATTTTCTTTTTTTCCATGAAGATGGGCTTTTAAAAACTGTATCTCAGGTAAAAAGCAAGAAATTTGACCTTGTCATTGATCTTTATTCCAAAATAGAAACCGGAATTATTTCTCTGTTTTCAGGAGCGAAGACCAGAATTGGCTTTTTCAAAAACTACACACAGATATTCTACAATAAACCTGTGAAGAGAGAAATGCAGGTTAAATCTGTAAATACTACATTGGGTATTGAGCATCGTCTTCAAATGCTTGAACCATTAAATATACCTTTTGAAGAAGCTTTCCCGAAAGTCTATTTATTAAATGAGGAAATTGAAAATGCAAAAAAAATTCTCGCTGAAAATAGTTTATCGGTAAATGATCAGTTAATCATGATCAGCACTTTTGGCAGCTCAGAAGAAAAAACTTATCCGGTAGAATATATGGCTGAGTTGCTGCAATTCATAGCAGATCATAAGCCTGAAGCAAAAATTCTTTGCAACTATATGCCTGCGCAAAAAGAAAAGTTTCTCGATTTGTGCAATTCCTTACCCGAAAAAACACAAAAAAATATTATCAAAACATTTGATACAAAAAATTTACGAGAATTTACCGCTGTTACGAGCCTTTGCAAATGCCTGATTGGCAATGAAGGCGGAGCAACAAATATCAGTAAAGCGCTAAACGTTCCTACTTTTACGATTTTTTCACCTCAAATAAAATTATCAGACTGGGCATGGACAAGCAATCCCAAAATGGATAAGTTTTTGCATGTAACCGATTATGTGCCAAATTCAACAGACTATTCAGACTTTAAGCCTTCGCTTTTGGAAAAGGATTTAAAAGAATTTTTGGACAAAACCTTATTAAATTAATTGCTGATTTTCAAAGGATGAAAGAACCTAAAAAGCTTGTACTTCTTATAACCTACGACAATTGGGGTTATAACCAATATATTGCTGATGCATTGGAGGACAAATCGTACGATGTCATACATATTGATTTTCACAGTTTTCGATATAAATATCCAGGACTTGCCCATAAAACATTAAATTTTTTCACTAAAAACTTAGGAATTGTAAATCTTAAACATGTTTATTACAACGAAGTTATTTTAAACAAGCTTAACGACATCAAAAGTATTGACACTACGATTTACATTAAGGCCGATTTTTTATCAAAACAAACCATTGAAGCCATCAATGCAAAATCAAAAAAATCGGTGCTGATTATCAGTGATTCCATAAACAGATACCCAAAAACAAAAAATATACTTTCTCTTTTCGACAAAGTATTTTCGTTTGAAAAAAAAGACTGCAAAAAATATAATTTAAGCTTTAAAACAAATTTTATTTATAAAACGGCAGACGTCATTCAGACAAAATTCAAATACAAAGTATTCAATATAAGCTCTTATGACAACAGATTTCCGATCATAAAAAAGATTGCCGAAACTTTGTACACCATGAATGTGAAAAGTAAGATCATTATTTTTTCGAAAAAAGAGAATACAGAACCTTATCTTGAGTTTTCTAAATCTCCTTTAACCATCACAGAGATCAACAATTATCTGGAAGAGTCAGAAATTATGCTTGATGTTAGCAGATCAAGACAGCAAGGTCTGAGCTTCAGAGTTTTTGAAAGTTTAGGGTTGAGAAAAAAACTAATTACAACCAATAAAGATATTGTGAATTACGATTTTTACAATCCTGAAAACATTTTGGTCATTGATGACATTGAGAACATCACAATTCCACAAGCTTTTCTCGAAACTCCTTATCGTGAAGTTTCCAAAAATATTCTTCATCAATATCTGATAGAAAACTGGGTAGAAGATTTGGTTAATTAATATTTTGTAATTTTAAAAATTAAATGGTATTATCGCACCGTCAAATTGAGATACTGCCTCAATCAAATCCTATTCATTAACTGAGATTCTATGATTTCATATAAAAATACTTCCAAGATCATCATATTTTGTCCCCCGAAGAAAGTGACAGGTGGTCCGGAAGCATTGCACCAGCTTTCAAACAAGCTTTATGAGTTAGGATTTGATAATGTATTCATGCATTACGTTCCTAAAAAGGCAAATGCAAAAGCTATAAATTATAATATTTATAAAACCCAGGAAATTCACAATATAGAAGATCATCCTGACAATATATTGATCATCCCGGAATCGATGACTTTTCTAATAAAAAAATACCCTCAGAGTCAGAAAATCATTTGGTGGTTAAGTGTAGATTTTTATAAAATTTTAATGGATTACAGGGTCAGAAAACAAAGCTTCATTACCAAACTATTCTACAATCAAAACGATAAAGAATATCATTTTGAAGCACTACCCAATGTTTATCAATGGGCACAATCTTACCGGTCGAGTGTTTATCTGAAAGATCACGGAATTCCTGAAAGCCAGATCGATTTTGTCTGTGATTACATTAATCCGATATTTTTAGAAAATAAAGAACCTATTCAGAAAGATCTTAATAACAAAACGATTCTATACAATCCTAAAAAAGGAAAAAAAGAAATTTCAGCGCTTATCAAAGCATCACCGGATTTGCAGTGGATTCCTATTCAAAATATGAATGCTTTGCAGATCAAGGAACTGATGTCACAATCTTTATTGTATGTAGATTTTGGTGAAAACCCAGGAAGAGATAAAATGTTGAGAGAATCTGTATCTCAGGATTGCTGCATCATTTCAGGAAAGAATGGATCTTCCGCTTTTTATGAAGATTTAATGATTCCTGAAGAATATAAATTTGAATTTAACGAAAGTAAAATTCCGGTGATCGTAGAGAAAATAAAAGAAGTTTTGAACAATTATCCGCAACATATTCCGCAATTCAGAGTTTATAAAGAGATGGTACTCAATGAGGAAATGACATTTGAGAAAAAGCTGCAGGAAATATTCAGAAAATGAAATTAAAGAAAATTACTTTAATCTACCCTTTTGCGTATGGCTATATTGATTTTGTAGTCAAAGAACTGCAGTCTTATTCGTCAATAAATGTTACAGATATAAAAACGGATATTATAAAATATAAATATCCGCACATAGGTGCTAAAGTCTGGAACGGAATTACGAAACTGTTTGGCAAGAACAAAAAAAGAGAATTTTTTAACAAGCAAATTCTTCAGCAGATCAAAGAAAAACAGGATTTTATTTTCATTATCCGTCCCGATCTTATGGATTTGCACATTTTGGAGGAGCTTAAAAAAAGAACAGACTGTTTCATTGCTTATTACTATGACAGCTGTAAAAAATATCCGCAACAGCTTGAAATCGCTCATTTTTTTGACGAGATTTATTCTTACGAAAAAGAAGATATCAAAAATTATGGTTTTATTGAAACGACCAATTTCATTTATGACGAAAAAATAGAATCGAGAGAAATTAAGTATGATATTTTTAACATTTCATCTTATGATACCCGAATTGAAGAAATCAATCATCTATCGAAGATTTTAGCAGATGCAGGATTAAGAATAAAATTTATTTTATTCTGGTTTGAAAAATTAAATTATCCATATCTGACTTCCATTACAGAGTACCTCAGCTTGGAAGAAACGAAGAAAATTATTGCTCAGGCCAAAGCGATGATTGATATACAGAGAGCAGATCAGAGAGGGTTATCATTCCGAACTTTCGAAAGTCTTGGCTATCGAAAAAAGCTTATTACAACCAATTCGGCAGTAAAGGAATACGATTTTTTTCATCCAAATAATATGATGATTATTGACAGCAAGAATGTTAATACAGATTCTATAAAAGAGTTTCTTGATCTTCCGTATGTAGAAATTTCACAAGATATACTCAACAAATACAGTGTAAAAACTTTTACCACCAACATTTTTAAATTACAACCCGATGGGAATTAAAAGAAAGATAAAAAACTATATTCACATAAAGAAATATTATCCTTTATCTGACAGAACAATTGCTCACGATGCAAGTAAGAAAACGATTCTTATTGTGGATAGCCAGATTCCTACTTTCGATAAAGATTCGGCATCCAACAGACTCACTGAGATTGCCAAATTCCTTGCAAAGTATTATAATGTTTATCTTATGGACTGGCGAAAATCTATTCCTACGGTAGAATTTAAAAAATATATTCAGAATCTGAATGAACATAATGTAAATGTTTACACCCCATTCATAAATAATTTTGGAATATTAAAAGGGAAAAAATATTTTCTAAATAATCTTATACCCAAAATAGACTTTGTTTGGTGTCACAGACCGGAACTTTTTGAATATTATTTAGACTTTTTCAGGAAAAATGCGCCTCAGGCGAAAATTATTTATGACATGGTAGACATCCATTATCTGAGAATGGAACGTGGTCTGGAAATAAAATACGATAAAAAGAGAGCTAAAGAACTCGTAAAATACAAATATATTGAAACCGAGCTTTGCAAAAAGGCAGATAAAATCGCTGTAATCAGCGACAAGGAAAAGGAATTCATGAAATCCTTTGTAGACGAATCTAAACTGGTTACGGTGAGCAATGTTCACAATCTTAAAGTGAAACCTGAAGAAATGCCTTCATTTGAAGACAGAGAAGGAATATTTTTTATCGGAACTTTCTTACACGATCCAAACGTAGATGCCGTTGAGATTCTTTATCATAAAATTATGCCGCTTGTGTGGCAAAAAATGCCTGATCTTAAAATTACAATCATCGGTTCAGAGGCTCCGGAATCCATCCAAAATATGAACTCGGAGAAGTTTGAAACTGCAGGATATGTTGAAGATATCATTCCATATTATGAAAAATGTGTTGCTTCGGTTTCTCCTCTTCGTTTTGGTGCGGGTGTAAAAGGTAAAATTGGCCAGGCTCTAGAATATACACTTCCTGTTTTAACGACAGAAATAGGCGCTGAAGGTATGTTTTTGGAAAACAGAGTTACTGCTCTCATTTCAGGAAATGACGACTATCAGAGTTTTGCCAATCATATTATTGAAATCTGTACAAATAAAGAGCTTTGGAACACATTGCATAACAATTCAGAAAAAGGAATTTACCCTTTCTCCATTGATGCGCAAAAAGATGAAGTTTTGAAATTATTTAAGTAGATTATTGCTAGCCTGAAGTTATTTATCTTCTAAAATTTTCTTGTAGATCTCGATCTGTCTTTCGGCAGATAACTCCCACGAAAACTTTTTAGATTGTTGCAGCCCTTTTTCAGAATACATCTGTCTAAAATTTTCATCTACGTATAAATTAAGCATCGTTTGATGCAGGGCCTTTTCATCTTTAGGTTCAAGAGTAATCCCCCCTTCTCCTACAACTTCCGGCAAAGAAGAAGTATTTGAAGTTACGGTAGGAACACCACACTGCATTGCTTCAAGTGGCGGTAAGCCAAACCCTTCATACAATGACATATAGTAGAAAGAGTGAGCATTACTGTAAAGGCTTGCCAAATCTTCATCAGGAACTCTTCCTGTAAAAATGATCCGATCTTTAAATTCTTCTGCATTCTCATACTCGTTAAATATTCGGTCATAGTCCCAACCTTTTGAGCCTACCAAAACCAAACTTAAATCATCAATTTTTTCAGTTTTAATAAGCTTTAAAAAAGTTCTGATCACATGATCTACATTTTTTCTGGGTTCAAGAGTACCAAGACTAAGAAAATATTTTTCCGGCAGATTATATTTCTGCTTGATCGATTGAAATTTCAGCTGATCTTTACAAACATAAAAAAGCTCATCTGAGGCAGCTAATAAGTTTACAAAAACATGATTAGGATTGAGGTACGGAGCGTAGTTTAAAAGATCTTTTTTTGTATTTTCCGAAACACATACGGCATAGCCGTCTTTTCCTATACTCGCAATAATTTCTTTTATTAGATCTGAAGTAAAGTGCAGATCGGGAAACAAAACAGGAATCAGATCATGAATTGTAATGACTTTTTTAAGATGTGGGTATTTATCAATCTCTTTATTTATTGGATAATAGAAAGAATGAAATATTTCAGCATCTTTAAACAGGTTTTCGAAAAGTGTATTTTTATAATTATAGATTCCTATTTTTTGGTATAAATATCTGAACAGTTTCTCTTTTCTTAATGGCAAGAATCTCCTCTTTTCTCTATTGTTTACAGGAGACATTTTGACGTTTTCCTGTTCAAAAAAAACATCCAATTCTTGAGTTGAAGTTTCATTATTGAATATACTCAGATGAGAATAAAATATTTGAACTTCTTTTTTACGACTTATTTTTTTTATTAATTCAAGAGCTACCCTGAAAATTCCAGTTCGGTTATCTTTATAAAAATCTGCTATAACATCAGCATCTAAAATTACTTTCATAATAATAATTCAATCTATAAAGTGTCGTAAAAAGAATTTTGCTGTTCCTGTCTTTCTATATCTTTTATGTGCAAAAGGCAAAAAGAGTAATCAGCTATTGGAAGGCCAAATTTGTTATCATAGTTACAAAGCTTCTCGTGAACCTTATTTTCCCATTTTATGCCTTTATTTAGTTTAAAAATACGATCCTGATAATCAGGAAAATTAATGTAACCTTCATCGTTAAGTTTCCAGTTCCATTTTGCTATATGTTCTTGAGTAATTCCATTTACAATATTGATTCTTGGAACCATCAGTACATCTTTTTTTCTTTTCTTAAATAAAAAATACTTGAGATTTTGTATTAATGATTCTTTCGGAATTTCATCTGCATCGATCTGGAAAAGATAATCCTTTGTAGCAGTACTTATCAGATTATTCTTAAAACTTGCAAAATCACCATTAAGACGGGCTTCCAGCCTTATAATCTTATTTCCGTAGGTATCTAAAATATCTGAAATTTTTTGATTTCTATTTGTAATATCCTGTAAAACGATAACCTCATCAGATTTACCAACCAACGGCAACAAAACATCAAGCAGTTTAGAAATCTCATCAATTTCATTATTTACCGTAATTCCGTAGGAAATTTTAGGTAGCGGTAGTATTTTTTTTAGCCAGTTCATCAAACGCCAAGCTGTTTAGTTATTAATGAATTTTCAATCGATCTGGGTTTATTGAAAAATATAAGTGGACGGTAAGGTTTTAGTACTTTGTGGAAAATTTTCATGAAAAAATTCGGATTTACAAATTTTCTATTCCCTTCTTTTATAATGAAATGTAAATTTGATATAGAATCATACGTTCGATCATTAAATGACTTACCATTCACATAAATCATTATATCGTGTTGCCTTTTTTCAGAAACAGGTTTAATTCTTTCTGTTAAACTATATTTAGTATTAGTTTGCTCTTTTTCCACATAATTTTCAAATGGAAAATCAACGTATATCTTATCTCCAAATGGCTCTATTTTTTCTAATATCTCTAAATTTCCATTGCTAATAACTATTCCAATATCATATTTTGTAAATACATCAGAACGATTAGAAAATCCCCATTTCCTGAAAAAATTTCTTCTGGATCGGTCTTCAATAATTTTCGTTTTGTTGGCATATTCTTCTGAAAATCTCGAAGTTTTACTGACAAAATGATATACTATTGCCGTATTGACTAATATTGTTTTTAATCCTAATAATTTTAAACGTATTATTAAATCATCATCTTCACAGAACATGGGGTCAAAAAGATTATCTAATCCTCCAATCTTCATAAGTATTGATCTTTTGACACATAAAAAAAATGATGTATGATCCGTATTTGTTACAATCTCAGTCGTTTTACGAATAAATTGATCTTCAAAATCGAAAAACTTCTGAAAATTAAATGTTTGAATATCATCTCCAAAATCCTGATTTATTTTCCAGTCTCTGACATCTCCGGTGAAAATTGGAGGTTCAATAATTTTATAGCAATTAATCGCATCATCAGCAATGTTTTCTTCAAGATTAGAAACAAAATTCTTCCCGAGAATCATGTCATTATGCAAAAAACACACATATTCCCCAGTTGAGATTTCCGTTGCTTTATTGTAGGTATCTGAAAGCGTTTTATTCTCAGCGGAAAAGTAATATTTTAAATTTTCATCATTCAGATTTTCCAACCATTCATGTGTACCATCCGTGCTTCCGAAACTAACAAATACAATTTCAATAGATGGGTATAATTTTCTCACATTTTCATAAAAAAAAATGGTGTATTCTAAATTATTTTTTAACCCTACTAAAAAAGATATTTTTGGTTTCATACAACTATTTATTCTCTATCGTAAATATCCTCAATCCTCACGATATCATCCTCGCCGAAATAAGTTCCTGTCTGCACTTCAATGAAAACAACAGGTTTTTCAGAAAGATTCATCATCCTGTGTTTTGCACCCAACGGAATAAAAATGCTTTCGCCATACCCCAATTTAATTTCTTTATCATCCAAAACAACAGTGGCGTCACCTTCAATGATCGTCCATTGTTCCTGTCTCTTGTGATGATATTGGTAAGATAATTTTTGTCCGGGATTTACTTCTATTCTTTTCAATTTGTAATTGGGTTCATCAGCCAAAACATAGTATTTTCCCCAAGGTCTTTCTCCGATTTCTAGCATATTATAACTTTATGGTCTACAAAAGTAGAATTATTTTTTCCAAAATGATTCGGGTTTAAAAAAAAAGTTAGATTTTTGCTCTTACTAATAATACCAAATGAAAATCAGTGCATTCAGCTATGTAAGAAATGGCTTTACTTATGGTGTTCCTTTTCTGGAGTCAATTAAATCGGTTCTCCCGCTTTGTGATGAATTCGTAATTGCAGTGGGTGATTCCACAGACGGAACCAGAGAAGCAATTTTGAATCTAGGCGATCCGAAAATAAAAATAATTGATACGGTTTGGGACGACAGTATGACAAGAGGCGGAAAAATATTTGCCCAGCAATGTAACATCGCCTATGACAATGTATCGAAATCAGCTGATTGGATTATTCATATTCAGGCTGATGAAGTGCTGCATGAAAAAGATTATCCTTTGATTTTATCTAAAATTAAAGAAGCTGATTCCTATCCCGATATTGACGGACTTTTACAGCCATTTATTCATTTCTGGGGTGATTACAACAGTATTCGTAACAGCCGCAGAGTGCATAAAAATGAAATCAGAATTTTCAAATATGATCCTAATATCAGAGCGTATATCGATTCTCAGGGGTTCCGAAAATTCAAATCTATCGAAAATTACGAAAATGGCTCCGAAAAAGGAGAAAAATTGAGAGTATTAGCTTTAAATGCTCCTGTTTACCATTACAGTTCGGTAAAATCTAAAAGAACAATGTCATTAAAGGCCAATAATTTTGTGTATTATTATGGTCATTCCGATAAAAAGTTAGAAGAAGCGCCAAAAGACGAATTCAATTATAATACAGTCGACAGAGTGATAAAATTTACCGGAACACATCCCCAAGTAATGGCAGAAGCTATTGCAAGCTATGATTTCATTTTCAATCATGATAAAACTCAGGCAGTCTGGAAAAAGAAAGACAGATATCTGCAGCCTATAGAAGATTTGCTGAAAATCCGTTTCGGAGAGTACAAAAATTACATTCTGATAAAAAATCCAAAATAGAATTCCTTTTTTTTACAAGAAAGTCTCTTTAAATTTGCACCAAAATTAAAATTAAAAATGGAGAAAGTAAGAGTACGTTTTGCTCCAAGTCCTACAGGACCTTTGCATTTGGGAGGCGTAAGAACCGCATTATATGATTATCTTTTTGCTAAAAACCAAGGCGGAGAATTTGTATTGAGAATTGAAGATACAGATACTGCAAGATACGTGGAAGGAGCAGAAGATTATATCGAAGAAGCCCTTGAATGGTGCGGAATCATTGCCGACGAAAGTCCTAAAAAAGGAGGAAAATTCGCTCCATACAGACAATCCGAAAGAAGAGATATTTACGACAGATATACAGAGCAGATCTTAAAAACAGATTATGCTTACATTGCTTTTGACACAGCCGAAGAATTAGACGCAATCCGTGCTGAATACGAAGCAAAAGGTGATGTTTTCTCATATGACAATAAAACAAGAAACCGTTTAAGAAACAGTCTTGCTCTCTCTGAAGAAGAAGTGCAGAAATTACTGGATCAAAAAACACCTTACGTTGTGAGATTCAGAATGCCTGTTGACAGAACATTAGGTTTAGTAGACATTATTAGAGGAAATTTTTCTGTAAATACAGATACTTTAGACGATAAAGTTTTGGTAAAAAATGACGGAATGCCAACTTACCATTTTGCAAACATCATCGATGACCACGAAATGGAAATTTCTCACGTTATCCGAGGGGAAGAATGGTTACCGTCTTTAGGTTTGCATACTTTACTATATGAAGCAATGGGTTGGGAAGCACCTCAGTTTGCACATCTTTCTTTGATTTTAAAACCAGATGTATCCACATTAATTAATAAAGAAAATATTGATAGCATTACAAAATCTTTCACAGAAGAATTTGTGGCAAAAAACAGTCAGTTTTCTTTTGATGACTCGGCTGCAATTATTAAATCTTTCTTTTCAGAAGTGAAAAGTCCAAGATTCAAATCTATGTTGGGAGAGAATGAAAAGGATAATGAAATAACAGCTTCTGTAAAACAGTTTTTAAAGAAAGGAATTTCAGGAAAACTAAGCAAAAGAGACGGCGATAAATTCGGATTCCCGGTTTTCCCGTTAAACTTTACAGATCCTGCGACTGGAAATGTTTCCAAAGGTTACAGAGAAAGTGGATATCTTCCGGAAGCTTTTATCAATATGGTGGCGCTTTTGGGCTGGTCACCTGCCGATGATAAAGAGATTTTGTCTTTAGATGAAATGGCAAAAGAATTTGATTTAAATAAAGTTCATAAAGCCGGCGCAAGATTCAGTAAAGAAAAAGCAGAATGGTTCAACCATCAGTATATCCAGAAAACTTCGGATGAAGAATTGCTGAATATTCTTAAAAATTCAGATTTAAGTTTACATATTTCAGATGAAAAATTAATGAAGATCATTCATCTGATGAAAGAAAGAGCAACCTTCCCGAAAGACATCTACGAAAACGGAAAATTTTTCTTTGAAGCGCCCACTTCTTACGATGAAAAAGCGTCAAAAAAAGCTTGGAATGATGAGACTTCTACAATTTTAGGAGAATTAGCAACAAATTTGGAGGGTGCTGATTTCACGGCTGAAAATTTAAAGCAAATTGTTCATGATTTTGCTGAAAATAAGGGATTAGGAATGGGTAAAGTAATGATGCCGCTTCGTTTAGCATTGGTAGGAGAGCTGAAAGGACCAGACGTTCCGGACATCATGGAACTTCTTGGTAAAGAGGAAACTACCGTTAGAATAAACAATGCTATAAATAATTTTAAATAAAATTACCATAATTTTTCATACATTTGAAAGATTTAATTTACTTCAAGAAATGGAATATTTAAGTTTCGAACTTCCTATCAAAGAATTAATGGAACAATACCAAACCTGTTCTTTAGTAGGAGAAGAAAGTGGTGTTGATGTAAAATTAGCATGCAGCCAGATCGAAGACAAGATCATAGAAAAGAAAAAAGAAATCTATGGAAATCTTACCCCTTGGCAAAGAGTACAACTATCTCGTCATCCGGACCGTCCTTATACATTAGATTATATCAATGGCATGGTAGACAAAGGAAGCTTTCTTGAGCTTCACGGAGACAGAAATTTCGCAGATGATCCTGCAATGATCGGTGGTTTAGCAACCTTAGACGGGCAGAAAGTAATGATTATCGGAACCCAAAAAGGAAGAACTACAAAAGAAAGACAATACAGAAGATTCGGAATGCCAAATCCTGAAGGATACAGAAAAGCTTTAAGACTAATGAAGCTTGCTGAAAAATTCAGAATTCCTGTAGTAACTTTGGTTGATACACCGGGAGCTTATCCAGGTCTTGAAGCTGAAGAAAGAGGACAAGGTGAAGCCATTGCAAGAAATATTTTCGAAATGACGATGCTTAAAACTCCTATTTTCACTTACATTATTGGTGAAGGAGCAAGTGGCGGAGCATTAGGAATTGGTGTTGGTAACAAAGTATATATGTTGGAAAACACTTGGTACACCGTAATCGCGCCGGAAAGCTGTTCATCCATCCTTTGGAGAAACTGGGATCACAAAGAAGATGCAGCCAATGCATTGAATCTTACTCCCAAAGATGCGTTGAGAGAAAAATTCATCGACGGAATCGTGGAAGAACCTCTTGGAGGAGCGCATTACGATCCTGAAACAACTTATTTAAATTTGAAGAGTTCAATTTTACAGAACATCAAAGCGTTTTCAAAATTTACAGGAAAAGAGCTGGAGACCCAAAGACAAGACAAATTTATTGCGATGGGACAGTTTAAAGGATAATATTCAAAACAAAAAGGCGGTTAAGAAAATTCTTAACCGCCTTTTTATTACTATTCAGCAACGTTCAGCTGAATTTCTATGTCTTTGTTTATTTTTTTCAGTGAGGAATATTTTGCATCACAAACTGATGTGGTCACCACATAATCACCTTTTTCAATCAGAACAAAATTATCTCCTTTTGCAGGAACATCAAGATTGTAATATTTTTTACCGCTGATTTTAACAACCAACCTGCATTTCGAAAGATTTTTAATATTCACGTAAGCTTCGTTGTTATTCGGATCATTGCTAAAAAGATGCGTAAGCAGTGATGCCGTCTTTTTTGCCTGCTCGCTCGGCTCCGACTTTTTACTTGAGCTTCCCATTGACGCATAAGTTACCGTACGTTCCGGCGTTGCTGTTTTTGCAACAGTAGCCAGATCTTTACCTTTATTCAGCTCATTGTTGCTGACAATTTTCTCAATTTTATCTTTACTGATTGGCTTAATCGTCGGTTTGGCTTCAACCGAATTATCTGCCATGATGATCTTCACCAGTTTTTTTTTAAGATCACCGATTTTTTCATGACCCGGATTCTGCTTAATAAAGCCGGCAATGATCCTGGGTTCTGAGCTCGCCATAGCCTCTTCAAGAGTATAAATGATTACCACTTCTTTTTCTGCGACTGCTTTGGTGGCTTTGGCTTTTTTCTTCTTCTGAGCAAAGCCTACACTGAAAACGGAAAGGAATATGATTAGAAATATTTTTTTCATGTAGAGAAAACCTTTTAAAAAATTATTAAATAAATACTATAACGTTAAAAGTCATTTTTTAGTTTATCATTAAAATCATTATCTTTGCACATCTTAAAAATAAACTATTAAAGTTAATCATAATTTTAAATAAAAAATAATAAATATTATGTCTTATACACCAGCTGCTGCAGACGTAGCAAAATTAAGAAACCAAACAGGTGCAGGTATGATGGACTGCAAGAAAGCTTTAGTTGAAGCAGAAGGAGACTTCGAAAAAGCAGTTGATATCCTTAGAAAAAAAGGACAAAAAGTTGCAGCTAACAGAGCAGACAGAGAGTCTTCTGAAGGTGCTGTAATCGCAAGAGTAAACGAAGACAACACTTTAGGTGTAATCATTTCTTTGAACTGCGAAACTGACTTTGTTGCTAAAAACGAAGCGTTCATCGAGCTTGCTTACGAATTGGCTGAAATGGCTATCTTCGCTGCAACTAAAGAAGAATTATTGGCTACAGATTTCCACGGAATGACTGTTGCTGAGAAATTAATCGAGCAAACAGGTGTTATCGGTGAAAAAATTGAGATCGGTGCTTTCGAAAGAATCGAAGGACCATTCTTGGGAGCTTACATTCACGCTGGAAACAAAATCGCTGCCATCACTTCACTTTCTGCAAAAGTAGACGGAGCTGACGAAGCTGCTAAATCTGTTTCTATGCAGGCTGCTGCAATGAACCCGATCGCTCTTGACGAAACAAGAGTTTCTCAGGAAACTATCGATAAAGAATTAGAAATCGAAAGACATAAACTTACTGAAGAAGGTAAGCCTGCAAACATTATCGACAATATCTTGAAAGGTAAAATGCAGAGATTCTACAAAGACAATACTTTGGTTCACCAGGATTTCATCAAAGACAGCTCTATGTCTGTTGCTGATTATGTAAAATCTGTAAACGGAGATCTTAAAGTAACAGGATTTATCAGAGTTAGCTTATAATCTTTTAAGATTAAAAAAATTGATCCCGATGAGAAATTCATCGGGATTTTTTTTGCTATAAACGATAATTGCAATATTAATAATTCATAAAGCATATTTTAAATTAAATGAAATTTTATTAAATTATAATGAAATGTTAAAAACAATGTGTAAAAAATTGATTATTAATGCTTAAATTTGTCGCCCCTAAAACTGAGGCATGAAAAGACTTCTACTGATTATTTGTACATTTTGGTGTTTAATCCTTAATGCTCAACTTGATAATGAACACTGGTTTGCACCCATGTCGGCAAAAGCCGGAACAAGCGGACTTGAAGGATATCTATATTTATCTACCAATGAAACGGCTCCTTTCTCTGTGCAGGTTTTCAATAACAACACATTATATACAACTGTTCAGGTAAGCAAAAACAATCCTGCTCAGGTCATTATACCGAATAATTTTTTAATTGCATCATCCCAATCTCAATTGTTTACTCCAAATAATATGGGACTGAATGTAAAAGGGAGCAAAAAATTCTTTGCCAATTACAGGTTTGCAATGCCAAATCATGCCGAGATTTTAACTTCAAAAGGCTCCGCAGGATTGGGCACAATATTTTATGCAGGGGTCGCTCCGATTTCAGGGTCGGAAGATCATATGAATGCGACCATCGGAGTAACTGCTACTGAAGACAACACCGTAGTGACTATTTCAGGATACAATCCGAATATTACTTTTTCAGATGGAGTTTCTTCTCCCACAAGAACATTTACCCTTAACAAAGGAAAATCTTATATTTTAGATGTGGTAAGCTCATGGTCGAATGTCAATAAAAACGGGCTTGTAGGCGCTAAAATTGTTGCGACAAAAGCAATTTCTGTAACTAACGGAAATTTTAATGCCGCTTATACTACTCAGAACCTTACCAATAACGATATTCTTATGGACCAGGCAGTTCCTGTAGACCGTTTAGGAAAAGATTTTGTAGTGGTAAAAGGTAATGGTACAGTAACCTCCCAGATGGAAACCGCTTTAATTATCGCTACGGAGAATAACACTCAGATAACTTTTAACGGATCCGGAGCTACAACAACGCTTAACGAAGGACAGTATTATCTCGTACCAAGCGCAAGATACCAACATCAGGGAAATGGTCATTACAATATGAATATTTCTTCAACGAAAAACATTTACGTATATCAATTATTGTCAGGTGCGACCAACGGAAATGAGTATGCTTCCGGAGGAATGAATTTTATACCACCATTAAGCTGTTTCATGCCCAATAAAATTGATGAAATTGGATTTATTAATCAGATTGGTGGTCAGAATTTCGCCACGAGATTAAATATTATTACTCAAGCCGGAGCAACAGTAACGTTAAACGGAACAAATATCGCTGCAGCAAACGGCCCCTATCCTGTAACCGGAAATGCAAACTGGGTAAGCTACTCTATTCAGAATGTTACAGGAAATATTACTTTGAACTCTACAAAAGCAATGACAGCAGGAATCGCAGCAGGAAGTGGCGCAGTAGGATATGGCGGTTATTTTGCAGGATTCTCATCGGTTCCGGCCATCACAAAAACCGGAGATTGTTATGCCGGAATTCAGCTTCAGGTTGATAATAATTATGATGCTTATCAATGGTACCTGAATGGTGTTGCAATATCCGGAGCGACAACCTATTTCATCAATCCGGAATTATACGGAGCCGGAGCTTATACCTGCTCTGTTACAAAAAATAATTGTGAAACAAAACTGACGACAATTTACAATTACATTTTATGTCCGCCAATTTCCACAACAACTTACACGATCGGATCTTGTAATACAAAAGTAATTACCCCTACATTTACGAATTCCACACAAGCTATCGTTCCGTCTCTTACATCCATAATTTCCCAGCCAACCTCAGGTACAGCAACAGTAAATCCGACAAACGGGCAAATCATTTATACTCCAAACACAACAACAGTAAACACAACAGATTCATTTATCTATTATATCCAGGGCAATGGAAATCCTTTCGCTTTCGAGTATTTTAAAATTATTATCAACACAGATGTTCTTCAGGTCAACAATGCTTCATTAAGTTCATGCAGCAACGCTTCAGGAAACGGAATATATGATTTGACTACCGCAAATATCACCTCAGCACCAGGAGCTACTGTCACGTATTTTACCAATTCAAACTTAACGGGTCAAATACCTTTACCTACAAGTTATACAGGACCTGCAGGAATTATTTATGCGAATGTAACTTCAGCTTATGGATGTACAAGAGTTGCGCAAATTACTTTAACGGTTACCCCATCTCCGAACATCAACACATCAAGTTATAATGCTGTTCTCTGTGATGACAATTTTGACGGAATTGTTAATGTAAACTTCAGCAATGTAACTCCTCAAATCGTTGCAAACTCAGGAAGTTTAACAATAAGATATTATTTAAATCAAACTGATGCCAACGCCGGAAACAACAACACCCTGCCTACAAACTGGACGTATACAGCAAATACAACAGTTTATGTAAGAGTTGACGGTTCAAGTTCTGTTTGTCCTTCATCTTTCGGGCAAATTGATTTTAAAATTGGTAATAAAATAACTTTATTAACCACAAATGTTACAACCGAAATTTGCGACAATGATTTAAATGGCTCTCAAGATGTTATTTTAACCAATTATAAGAATCAGTTCACAACAGATCCTTCGGTTACCCTTACTTTCCACGCAACATTAGCTGATGCTCAAGCGGGTGTAAACTCTTTAGCAACCAACCAGACAATTACTTCCCCTAAAACTTTCTATATAAGATTTACAAGTGGCAATGGATGTCCAAACACAGCTACCTTAATGATTAGCTTAAAATCTCCTAAAAAATCTGATGTTCTCAGAGATCAGGTAATTTGCTTAAATGATAAAGCCGTTTTAAATGCCGGTGACGGATTCACATCATACCTTTGGAGTACAGGTGCTACAACTTCTTCTATAACCGTGGATACAGGAACATATTTTGTAGATCTTGA
The DNA here is from genome assembly GCF_051011795.1 of Chryseobacterium sp. RLHN22. Classification (NCBI taxonomy): domain Bacteria; kingdom Pseudomonadati; phylum Bacteroidota; class Flavobacteriia; order Flavobacteriales; family Weeksellaceae; genus Chryseobacterium; species Chryseobacterium sp. RLHN22. Next base: position 30,261 of record NZ_JBPCHW010000019.1, on the reverse strand, counting down.
ATTTAACGGTTGTGTTTACAGACAAACGGTAACAGTAACTGCGGCTCAGGCTCCGACAATTACGAGCATTGTTGTAACAGGAACTACTGCGACAATAAATGTTTCAGGTGGCACTGCTCCATACCAGTATTCTCTGAACGGATCGGATTATCAAAATTCAAATGTTTTTAGCGGACTTACAAGAGGCCCGCACAAAGTATATGTAATCGGAAGAGATGGTTGTCAGCCTGTAATTAAAGATTTCTTAATTTTAAATTTAATCAATACGATTACACCAAACAGCGACGGAAAAAATGATGTCTTAGACTATTCTGATTTAAAAATTAAAGACCAGGTAAATATTGAAGTAGCAGACAGATATGGCGCTGCAGTTTACAAATCTTCAGGCAATAATTATAAATGGGATGGCAAGTCCGGCGGAAGAAACCTCCCAACGGGAACGTACTGGTATATTATCAGATGGATTGAGCCAGATACAAAATTACCAGTTTCACATTCAGGATGGCTATTAATTAAGAATCGAGAGTAATTTTCAAACTTTATTTAAGATTTATTAACAATATATTAATTTTTATTTTAATTTTGTAGAAATCCTAACTCCATAAGTTTATGAAAAGATTTCTACTCAGCTTAGTTTTGGTTTTTCTGACGTTCGGCTCTCTTTTTGCACAAAGAGATACCGATCATTGGATTGCACCTTTCTATGCATCTTCAGCTACTACCCAGGCAATTTATTTGTCTACAGATTCCGTAACGCCTTTTGATGTTACAATTACCAGCAACAGTTCTACAGCCCCGGGTAATGTATTAGGAGTCGTTACGATTAGTAAAGGAGATCCAAAAATATTTGCGATTCCTCCAGCCAATATATCAGTAAATACCGCTGCTAATGCATTTAATGTAATCAACAGAGGAATTTCTCTTAAGGGTGCTAAACCATATTTTTGTACATTAAGGCTGGTGAGTAGCCCTACTCCTACTACTCATGCAGAAATTCTTACGAGTAAAGGAAAAGCCGGCACAGGAAAAGAATTTTTTGTAGTGGCTACACCGTCCACTGCTGGTTCAAGTAATTTTACTGCTGGGGTAATGGCAACCGAAGATAATACAGTCGTAACAACCACTTGGAACGCACCTGTTACATTTATAGGTGGGGCTCCTACTACCACAACCAATACTTTCACGCTAAATAAAGGAGAGTCTTTTGTATATGCAGGTTTAGGTAATGCAAACATCAACAACTTTATTGGTGCGAAGATTGTGGCAAGCAAACCTATTGTATTAACCAACGGAAATGTGAATGGTAATTTTGGAGCTTCTACAGGCGGTGGATCTGATATTATATTAGACCAGTCAGTACCAGTAGAAAGATTAGGAAGTACGTTCGCTATGGTGAGATCCAGATCTTCTTCCGCAGATTTGGAAGGGGGCATTATTGTAGCTACAGAAAATAACACACAAGTATATCTCAACGGATCGGGTACTTCGGTTGCAACGCTTAATCAAGGTCAGATGTATAGAATATCTGGAAGTGATTATGCAGCTCAAGGAACATCGGGGCATTATAATATGCTTGTTACCACTTCTAAAAATGTGTATTTGTATCAATTGGTTTCCATTCTGAATCAGAATGAAACAGGGGGATTCAATTACATTCCGCCTTTAAACTGTTTTTTACCCAGAAAAATTGATGAATTACCAAAAGTCGACGAAATGCCTACAGGACCAGGAGGTGCAAGCGTCGTACCGATGAACACACAGAACATTAAATTAAACATCATTACAGAAGCAGGAGCTACTGTTACATACAGTGTCGATGGAGGGCCCGCGACCACACCTACTGCTGCACAAGGCCCATACCCTTTAAACGGAAGTACGGCATGGGTAACCTACGGATTGGAAAATATGTCGGGAACGGTAACCATTCAATCCAATAAAGCCGTTACAGCGGGCATCAATGGAGGATATAATACTTCAGGCTATGGAGGGTACTTTGCCGGATTCTCTTCTGTCCCGGTAATTGCCAAGCAGACTGGAGAATGTATTCCGGGAATCATTTTGGAGGTAGACGACAGCTACGATACGTATCAGTGGTTTTTAAATAACGCTCCTATTGCAGGTGCTACCAGCCACACGATAACACCAACAGTTGCAGGTAATTATACCGTAAGAGTAACAATGGGAAGCTGCCCTCCGGTGACGACTCCTGTTTATAAAGTATTTACATGCTTAGGACAAACTACACAGAACATCAATATCTGTGGTACAAAAGCTATTACACCTACCTTTACAAATTCTACCCAAACTCCTGTTCCAAGTACAGTATCAATTATTACTCAGCCTACGCAAGGTACAGCAACGCTTAATCCTTCAACGGGAGTAATTACCTACGTTCCTAATCCTGGATATCTTGGACCTGATAAAATTGTATTTAAATTCTGCGGAAATGCGACAGAATTCGTAGACTGTGAACAAATAACTATTAACCTTAATGTAGTACCTTTTGTACTAACGGACAGAACGATAAAAGCTTGTCAGTATTCAGGGAAAGGATTTTTTGATTTGACAACTGCCAATGTTACCGACAATGCGGTTCCGACAACAAAGAAATTCTATCCTACTTTAGCTGATCTTAACGCAAATACTAATCAGATTACAGATCCTACCAATTATTTTTCAGGATTGGGATCAGTATATGTAAGAGTTCTTACTGCAGAAGGATGCGTAGGAAATGCTAAAATTACTTTAGATTTCTATCCTACTCCGGTAGTGAATGAAGCTACCCTTACAGAATGCTTCATAGAGAACAATGAAACTAAAGCTCAATTTAACCTTACTACAGCGAATGTAACAGCAGAAACTCCTGTTACCAAGAAATTTTACCCTACTTCTACCGATGCAAGTAATGGTACCAATGAAATTATTTTAGGTGTAGATTCTTACATTTCAGGAAATGGATTTGTATATACCAGAGTATATAATGCAAACGGATGCTATGCGATTGCTAAAATAAATTTAAAGGTAACACCACCTAAAAGATCTCCGTTATTAGTGGATAAATATATCTGTATCGATGAAAGAACTACATTAGATGCAGGACCAGGTTACCAATCTTACCGTTGGAGTACAGGAGCAACTACACAATCCATACAACAGGTTCCTGTAGGAGAATATTGGGTTATACTTCAGGATTCGGGATGTGCAGTGAAACAATTTGTGAGTGTGAAGAAAGCACAGGATCCGGTTATCACATCTATTGAAATCTCAAACAATACAGCAACCGTAATGGCAACCGGCGGAATTGCACCTTATGAGTATGCTGTAGATGGAGTAGCAAATTGGCAGAGTTCTAATATATTTACAAATCTGTCAAGAGGTCAGCATACGTTCTACGTAAGAGATTCTTTCGGATGTACACCTATTTCTGTAGAGGTTACCATACCAAATTTGGTAAATGCAATTACTCCGAACGGAGATAATGTGAATGATTATATAGATTACAGAGAGCTCGCGTACAAAGAAAATCTTATATTCGTAATCTATGACAGATATGGTAACAAAATTTTTACGGGAGACAAGCTTAATAACTACAGATGGGACGGAACTCAGTCTAATAAAAAAGTAGTTACCGGAACTTATTGGTATCATATTACATGGAATGAGCCAAATGAAACCAAAACTCCTATTAAATACACCGGATGGATTTTGGTAAAAAATAGAGAATAAGAAAATAATCAATAATAACAGGAGCCACAACTTAAATGTTGTGGCTTTTTGTTAATTATTTTTGAATTTTTTTTTATATTTTCTATAATACATTTAAAATATTCTACTATTTTTGTATGAATCCTAATTCTACGCTTATGAGAAAACTTTTACTCACGTTTTTATTACTTATCCTCAGCGGCAATTTTATTTTTGCCCAAAGGGATACAGAGCATTGGATAGCGCCATATTTTGCATCCACCGCTGTTACAGCACAGTCACTTTATCTTTCTACAGATTCCACAACACCTTTTGTGGTAACGGTATACAGTAATAGTGTCGCATTGGGAACGGTTACAATTAGCAAAGGAAGCCCCCAAACCTTCATTGTTCCAGCTTCAAATATTTCTACCAACAATAATTCGGAAGCTTTTACCGTGATTAATAAAGGATTATATATTAAGGCAGATAAACCTTTTTATTGTACCCTGAGAATGGTAAACTCAACTCAGCATGCCGAAGTGGTTACCAGCAAAGGTAAAGCTGGTATTGGTACACAGTTTTTTGTAGCAAGTACTCCTTCTACTCAGACTGCTTCTAACAATTACACTGCGGGTGTTTTAGCAACAGAAGATAATACAACAGTTACTGCTACCTGGAGTGCTACAGCAGTTTTCTCATTCTTTGGAGCAACTCCCACAACAAACACCCATACATTTGTTTTAAATAAGGGGCAATCTTTTATTTTTGCAGGACCAATATCTGCTACTGTTCCATTTATGGGTGCAAAAATTGTTTCAGACAAACCCATCACTCTTACGAATGGAAATGTGACAGCCAATTTTGGAGTGAGCACTTCTTCCGGAAGAGATATTATATTAGATCAGTCTGTACCAACAAGCAGGCTCGGAAATACTTTTGCAATGGTAAGAACGAGATCAACCTTTCCAGATCTGGAAGGAGGAATTGTAATCGCCACTGAAAATAATACGGAAGTATATTTAAACGGATCTAGTACTCCTGTCGCAACATTAAACCAAGGACAATGGTACAGAATTTCCGGAAGCAACTATATTGTACAGCCAGGAGGATCGCACGCTAATATGTTTATAAGTACTACAAAAAATGTTTACCTATATCAGCTGGTTTCGGTAGACAATGACAGTGCTACCTGTGGCTTTAACTACATCCCTCCTTTGAACTGCTTTTTGCCTAGAAAAATTGATGAGATTGGCAAAGTGGGTCAAATGCCGACAGGTACAGCAGGAGCCAGTGTTGTACCTAGTGGAACTGTCGTAAAGCTTAATATTTTAACTGAAGTGGGTGCTACAGTTACTTATACCGTTAATGGAGGAGCACCTATCACTCCTACAGCAGCACAGGGTCCGTTTCAGTTGACAGGAAATACTAACTGGGTAACCTATGCAATACAACCTATTACCGGGAACATCTCCATACAATCCAATAAAGCAGTAACTGCCGGAATTAACGGAGGACATAGTACTTCCGGATACGGAGGATATTTTGCCGGATTTTCTTCAATTCCCCTAATTGCAAAGAAGACAGGAGAATGTATTCCTGGGCTAATACTAGAAGTAGACGACAGCTATGACACCTATCAGTGGTTCAGAAACGGCATTGCTATTCCGGGAGCAAACAGTAATTCATACACGCCAACACAATCCGGAAACTATACAGTGACTATTACGGTAGGATCTTGCCTTCCGGAAACCACTCCTGTTTTCAAAGTATTTACCTGTCTTGAAAAAACAAATCAGACTAAAACAGTATGTGAAGGCTATTTAAATATTGTCCCACAATTTACAACGTCACCACAAACATTTACACCTGGAAGTGTACAGATTATTACTCCGCCAACAAACGGTACTGCAATAATCAACCCTACGACAGGAGTTATAGGATATACTCCTAACAATGGCTTTGTGGGAACAGACACAATTGTTTACAAATTCTGCGGGAATGATCCTGAGTTTGTAGACTGTGAGCAGATTACTTTAACTCTGACAGTAGCAGAAAGCCCTGTCGTGAACAAAGCTACACTTAGAACCTGCTTCCTTGAAAGTAATGTTGCAACAGGTCAATTTGACTTAACAACTGCAATAGTTACTACACAAACCGGAGTAACCAAGACCTATTATCCATCATTAACTGATGCACATAATCAAACAAATGAAATTCTTCAGCCAAATCCATATATAGCTCCAAATGGTGTTGTCTATGTGAGAGTAAGCAATGCAAACGGATGTTATCGAGTAGCAGAAGTAACACTTATTGTTCTTCCTCCTGTAAAATCTACCGTTTTAGAAGATAAAGTAATTTGTATTGAAGATAAAACAGTATTAGACGCAGGACCTGGGTTTGACGGATACGAATGGAGCACAGGAGATACAACACAAACGACCTCTGGTGTAGGCGTAGGAACCTATTGGGTAAAATTGAAAACTGGCGACTGTATCACCAAACAAGAAGTAAAAGTGTATGCCTCAGAGCAACCTGTTATTACAAATGTTGAGGTATCCAATACAAGCATTACAGTATATGTAACCGGAGGAGTTGCACCTTATGAATATTCAATAAATAATATCAACTGGCAGTCATCTAATGTATTTACGGATCTTCCGAGAGGTGACATTAAAGTTTATGTAAGAGATACATTCAATTGTGTTCCTATGGAAGTAAATATTACGATTCCTAATATTGTAAATGTAATTACTCCGAATTCTGATGGTGTAAATGATATTTTAGACTACTCGGCTCTTGCTAACAAGCCAAATTTAGTATTCAATATCTTCGATAGATACGGAAACAGAATTCACCAGGGCAATAAAGAAAACGGATATACCTGGGACGGAACTACCAATGACAGGAAAAAAGTTTCGACAGGAAATTACTGGTACAGCATCAGCTGGAATGAAAACAATAAGGCTAAAACTCCAATTAAATTCTCAGGTTGGATCTTAGTTAAAAACAGAGAATAATCATTACAAATTTTAAATATTACAAAAACCACGATATCAAATCGTGGTTTTTTGTTTATTTTTAAAACTATTAACGTATTTTATTATTAAATTTGTGATAAAATCAAGTTCAGGATGAAGAAAATTCTATCTTTTTTTCTTATTTTTTATATATTCTCTATATCATTTGCACAATTAGACAGAGAGCATTGGTTTGCGCCTATGGTAGATCGTACCGGTAATCCTAATCCTTACCAAAAGCTTTATCTATCAACCAACCGTACTACCCCGTTTCCTGTTACCATTTACAACAATAATGTTGTCATTGGTACAGTTACAATCAGTAAAAACAACCCGCAAAAATTTGACGTTCTTCGTAATTATATTATTACCACTCAACAAAGCGATCTATTTACCCCTACAACAAAAGGATTATATCTTAAGGCAGATTTTCCGTTTTATGCCAACTTAAGATTTTCTGTTTATAATCATGCAGAAATTATTACGTCAAAAGGAACGGCTTCAACAGGTACAACTTTTTATGCTGCTACAGCGCCAATCACAGTAAGTAATGGTATTCTTAACTTCATGACCAGCGTGCTTGCAACGGAAGATAATACAACTGTAACCGTATCCGGATATAAATCTGTAGTCCAGTTTTCTAACGGAACATCGGGAGCAACTAATCCCACGCTCACTTTCACATTAAATAAAGGCCAGTCATATATTATTGATGGGATTGGAGATATAACAGGAAATTTTGACGGATTTATAGGTGCAAAAATTGTAGCTACAAAACCTGTAAATATTACCAATGGTAATTTTAATGGTCAGTATGCCGGTAATAACCCGACCAGTTCTGACATCCTGATGGATCAGTCTATCCCGGTAAGCCAACTGGGAAGCACTTTTGCACTCGTAAAGGGTAATGGGAATATAGGCAGCAATATGGAAGGCGTCTTGGTTATTGCAACGCAGGACAATACTTTGGTGTATGTAAATGGTGAACTAACTCCTATTGCCACATTAAATACAGGACAATATTTTGTGGTTCCCGATACAAAATATCAGCTTCAGGGAACTACGGGACATTACAATCTTTATATTGTAACCACCAAAAATGCATATGTTTATCAGTTGCTTGCAGGAGCAGCAAGTACAGGAAATGAAGTCGCAACCGGAGGTTTCAATTTCATTCCCGGATTAAACTGCTATCTTCCTAAACAAATTAATGAAATCGGATTAATTGATGAGAACTTTGTACATACCAATAACAATCCTGCCGGGATCCTTACAATCCCGACAAAGCTTAATTTAATTACAGAACGAGGAGCTACCGTTCTTGTCAATAATGCTCCGCCTCCGGTGGGAACCGGTCCTTTCGATATGACCGGAAATTTGAACTGGGTAACATACGGAATTCCAAATACAACAGGTACAATTACAGTAACTTCTACAAAAGCAATCACAGCGGGTATTACTGCAGGAAGTGATGCCGTAGGTTATGGTGGATTTTTCGCGGGATTCCCAACCCAGCCTATTATTTTAAAAACAGGGGGAGATTGCGTTCCCGGAATTGTGCTTACGGTTGATCCTATTATCTATGAATCTTATCAATGGTATGTTGGAGGTGTACTTATTCCTGGTGCAACATCCGCATCTTATACTCCTACAGGATCGGGAAATTATACCTGTGCAGTTACAATGGGAACTTGCGCCCCTCTTATTACCGAACCGTTTAAGGTACTAAATTGTACTAAGCAATCTTCTGCATCTTACAATATCTGCGACACCAAAATTATTACACCTGCCTTTACAACTTCTACACAAACACCGGTTGCATCCACCGTATCAATTACTACAGCTCCAACGCTAGGAACTGCAACCATAAATGCTGCGACAGGCATTATCACTTATACCGCTACCAATCCGGCAGCGGGTGGAACAGATACTTTTGTCTATACCTTCTGTGGTAACAATACTGAATTTCCGGATTGTGAAACAATAACGGTGACAATCAATATTCAGCCTGTTACAGTTAGCAATGCTACAATCTATGCATGTAATGTAAACGGTTCCGGAACATTTGACCTTACAAGCGCCAATGTTACGACAAATTCCCCGGTAACCATTACCTACTATCCTACCCTGGCAACTGCTCAGAATGAAACTTCATCTGCATTAATTACGGTACCAAATACCTATCCCGCACCAAACGGAACGGTTGTTTATGCTGTGGTAAAGAATAGTACGGGATGTAAGAATATTGCCCAGATTACTTTAAATTTATATCCTCTGGCAATCGTTACTCCGATGAATATGGGGGTACAATGTGATGAAAATCTTGATGGTACAGTAAATGTAGTATTGTCAGACATAACGCAACTCATTTTAAACAATCCTGCTTATTTTACCAATGTAAGATATTATGCACAACTTACAGATGCGAATGCAGGAAACGCCAACACTCTTCCAAACAACTGGAGTTATACTGTTAATACCACAATATATATCAGGGTAGAATCACCGAATGGATGTGCTCCGGTAATTCAGCCGGTAAATTTTACAGTAGGATCAAAATTGACATTAATCAAGAATACACTTACAACAACATTTTGTGACGATGATTTAGACGGGGTAAAACCAATGAATCTTTCGCAATTCTTAACTGAGTTTACAACAGATCCTCTTGTAACGGTAAGCTATCACACAACATTGGCAGATGCTCAGAATGATGTAGCGCCAATAAGCAGTGCAGTAACTCTTACAGGTACACATACTTACTATATCCGATTCGAAAAAAGTGGGTTCTGCCCGGATGTTGCTACAATTAATATTACTTTAAAAATTCCCAAAAAATCAGATATTCTGAAAGATCTGTTTATTTGTCCAAATACTGCTACCAATCTAGATGCTGGTTCAGGTTTTGATTCTTATCTCTGGAGTACGGGTGCAACTACACCTGCAATCTCAAATGTCACTGTTGGAGACTATTGGGTAGATCTCACTTTCAATGGCTGTACTTACAGACAATTTGTAAACGTATCAGCATCTACACTACCGGTTATCACTTCAATAGAAATAAACGGCACAACGGTAACAATCGGCGTAAGCGGTGGAACACCTGCTTATGAATACTCAATTGACGGGTTCAACTGGCAAAGTTCAAATATATTTACCAACTTAAGCTTAGGAACCTATACTATTTATGTAAGAGATTCTTTAAATTGTGATATTGTTAAAGAAGATTTCGTCATTATTAAATTAATTAATACAATCACACCAAACGGAGACGGCAAAAATGACGAAATCGATTATTCGTCTTTAATGAACAAAAAAAATCTTGAATTCAGAATTTTCGACAGATATGGTGCCGAAGTATTCCGTGGTACCCCGACCAACAAATTTACATGGGATGGTAATATGAAGGGAAGGCCTGTACCAACGGCAACATACTGGTACTTCCTGAGCTGGACAGAACTTGGAGATATCACAACCGTAAAATATTCAAGCTGGCTTTTGGTAAAACACAGAAATGATAATTTCTGGGATAAATAGACATAACAAAATTTCTATAACATTCATTAACAATTTATTTCAAAGTTTAATATAACTTTAACCACTTATTGAATAACACTGCGCAGAATTGACATAATTCTTCTGTAATTTTGCATCACATATGAAGAAACTTATATTTGTAATGCTGTTGGTTTTTGCAGTTAAAATTAATGCGCAGACTTTTTCGGGAGAGGTATTCCTGAGAGATAATTCATCATTATATCTAAATCAGGTTTATGTAACCAATCTTACAACTCTAAAAACTGTTCTTACAAGCTACAACGGAGATTTTAGCATCAAAGCAGAACCTGGTGATATCATTCGTTTCACTTCTATTGTTACGGAAAGAAAAGACGTAAAGATGACTTCACAAATGCTCAGTTCTAAAAACCTGGTTGAATTAAAGATCGCTTATCACGATATTCAGGAAGTCGTAATCAGTAGATTCCGTCCCACCGGAAATCTAAGATATGACGTAAACTCTATTCGCAAGGAAGATAAAGGTTTAGCCATAAAAAAAATAATCGGACTTCCCGAACCTAAAGGTGACGGAACTTCACCGCAGCTTCCTGTCGCAGGTCTAAGAGACGGAGGACTTACCTTCAGTATTGAAAGTATTTTTGACATTCTTTCTGGAGAACGTAAGAAAAAGCAGAGATTGGTGGCTTATGAAAGAATGCATACTTCCGTTACCAATATCAAAAACTATTTGGGAACAGACTATTTTATACGACTTAAAATTCCTGCAAACTTAATTGATAACTTTTTACAGTTTGTTTATACTTCGGAAAATATTGAAGTTTACTTACAGGCTGGCAATATCGAAGCCGTAAAATTACCTATCGAAAAATACCTTCCTATTTATCAGCGGAGATTGAAAAATTCTCATCTCCAGGAAATTGTAAATTAATGGTAAGAATTTATAGCGTCTAAAATATTTAATTGAGTTAAATCTTAACCCATCAGGCAATATTCTTTTTCAAAATTTGTTTAATTTTAATGAAACTATCCATTCACTAACCTTCTCATATTGAGAAGCACACAATACACCAAAATATTATTCAATGAAAAAGTTAGTTTTATTATTTACTACTTTATTATTCGTTTCTTTTTCAGCCCAAAAAAAGGGAAAAGACTATAGTGAAATCCTTAAAAGCAAAAACATTTACGAGATAAATGCTTTCCTAAGAGACGCTCACCCCGATGATCCCAGAAGATCCGTCCTCAAACCAAGAGTAATGGATATGATGAAAGAATACATCAAAACTGCGCCTCCGGGAGACAGAAAAGTAAGAGAAATGCAGGAAAATCTGGCAAGACTAAGAAGAGGTCCTTCCACAAAAATTACCTTTGAGGAGATGAATGCCATGATCAAGCAGAAACAAATCCTGAAATATCAGAAACAGCTACAGGTAGGCCAATCTGCTGTTGTTTATACACCAAGTACGGCGCAGAATGTCTATGTTACCAATACCACTGCGACAAAAAATACAAAAGTGATTGCAGATACCGAAGCATCGGAATTCAATATGCTGATGGGAGAAAACTCCACAGAGCACAAAAATAAAACTGTAAAGATCCTGAATTCCCTGTTCGATAACGACCCGAATGCAAAAGAATGTATCGTCATGATCGAAAACAGATCAGACTGCAACATCATTGTAAGGATTGAAGGAGTTGGAAATACCAAATACAGACTTCCCGTTCCCGCCCACGGAGACAACTCGATCGTAGTACAAAAAGGAGATTATCTTTTATCCAGTATTGTGTGTGGGGCTCAGTACGCTTCACAAAAAACCATTCAGAAACCTATGATGGTCGCTTTGGGCAGCTCTGCAAAATAATTTGAAATTCGAAATAGTAACCTTACATTTTAAAAGCTTGAATGCTGCATAATTTTCGTAATTTTGCAGACTTTCATACATAGTTCATGGGCAAAAACAAATTAAGAAGATTCGCAGAGAACAGAATATTACCCAATGTTATTCAGCCAACCAGAGATGAGGCTCTGGAAGGTTTTAAACTTAAAGGAAACTGGAGAAAAGATTTCTTTAAAAATGACCAGCCCATTGTTTTGGAATTGGGTTGCGGAAAAGGTGAATATACAGTTGGTCTCGCAAAAACCTTTACAGATAAAAATTTTATCGGAATTGATATTAAAGGAGCGAGATTCTGGTTCGGAGCTAAAGAGGCGGTAGAAAACGGGATGAATAATGTTGCTTTTCTAAGATCACAAATCGAGTTGGTAGAATATTATTTTGCCGAAAATGAAGTTGATGAAATCTGGATTACTTTCCCCGATCCGCAGATTAAATTTAAACGAACAAAGCATAGATTAACGCATCCTGATTTCCTTGAAAGATACAAGAAATTCCTAAAACCTGGCGGAATTGTACATCTAAAAACCGATTCAGAGTTTTTGCATGGTTATACGTTAGGATATTTACAAGGTGCTGGTTACGAAATTATTTCTGCACATCACGATATTTATGGAGCTCTGGAATACGATCCAAATACACCTCATTTAAGAGATATCAGAACCCATTACGAAGAATTGTTTTCTGCTAAAGGAAAAACAATTACTTATATTAAATTTAAAATTAATTAATTTAAAAATAAAAGAAAGGTTGTACATGATACAACCTTTTTCATGCAATAAAGCTTTCTTTTTTAAGTTTAATAAAAAGTTAAATTTACATCCGGCAATATGAATATGACTAAACATCTTCTTTTTAACGCGATCATCCTTTTACTTCTGAATAGTTGCGGAAATACAAACTATGGTACAAGGCAACCTTCCAAAAACACCTATCCTAAAACTTCAAACCAAGGTACGAAAGTAAATTCTACATCAACAACCGAGCAAGAATATCAGGCTTTATTAAAAACATATAAGCCGGAAACAGCAGATGTTCTTAATGATCTTTTGAATAGTTCTTCAGACCAGCTCAAAACATCAATATCTGTAGAAAACAAATCCAGGTGAAATATGGTTCTTACCATCAAAGGAAATAATTACCTTAAAAAAATCCCCATCGGAACCAATAAAATAGGCTATGCGATGGTTCCCAAAAACCAGAATTATACTCTTTCGGGGATGGTTTGTAACTCTCTTTATCAGAAAACAACATTTGTTACCAATTCTTATAGTATTATGTTGTCTAACTAAATGATTTAAAATTAATTGCTTAAATTTGCAGACATTTAATTTCTGAATAATTTCAGAATAGATTATTAAAACACAATTTGATGAAGAAAAACATTATTGCTTTTTCCTTCTTCAGTCTTATCATTTCATCCTGCGCCAGCAATGCTACTGCTGATGGAGATGTTCTAAAAAGTACAGACATCACTAAGATTGAAGAATATCTTGCACAAGCACATCCACAAGATCCTAAAAAAGGAATTCTAAGACAACGCATCATTGCTCTGAAAAATGCAGAATGGACAAAAGGCGCCAAAAATGCAAAACCCATGGAAGCCCGACCTGTTTTCATGGAACTTCCCGACCTTTCAATCAAGAAAAAAAACAGCGAGGCCAATCAGGAAATTTTCAAAAACCTGATGGCAGAAACCTCGGATGAACATAAAGAAAAGACCACCAAACTTTTGAACAACATGTTTAATGAAGATATTAATCATAATGAAGCTATTGTTCTCCTTAAAAATAATTCTGACTGCAATCTGGTTTTAGAAATATCCGGAAAGAAGTTTTACAATCTGGCCGTGCCTTCAAAAGGTGAAAATTTCATTGTTCTGAATAAAGATTCCTATATTTTTTCCGGGAGTATATGCGATGTGAAATACAAAAGCCCGAAAGATATTACGAAAAGTATGGTCGTAGTTCTACAGAATCCTGGCCCACCATCTATCAACACAAAAGAATTGTTTGCTCAAAACAGCCCTGAAAAAGAGGCAAAAAACATCAAAATAAAGCCTAAATCAACAGTTAAGAAAAAGAAGAAAAAATAAAACAACGATCTTTGTATAAAACAACAAAAACCGCCAAATTACTTTGGCGGTTTTATATTTTAAAGAAAACCTTTAATTATTCAGCATCGAAATCAGCATCTTTATCAGCAGATACTACTTCACCTTCTTCTTTAGATTTTTCTTTATCAGCTTTTCTCTGAGACTGACCTTCTTTGATAGATTCAGAAACTACGTTCAAGATCATATCAATAGATTTAGAAGCATCATCGTTTCCTGGGATAACGAAGTCTACTTTTCTTGGGTCAGAGTTTGTATCAACAATACCGAAAACTGGAATTCCTAATTTTTTAGCTTCAGTTACAGCGATGTGTTCTCTCATGATATCTACAACGAAGATTGCAGAAGGAAGACGCACCATGTCAGAGATAGAACCTAAGTTTTTCTCTAAGTTAGCTCTTTGTCTGTCTACCTGTAATCTTTCTTTTTTAGATAAAGTTTCGAACGTACCATCTTTTTTCATTTTGTCGATAGAGTTCATTTTCTTAACAGCTTTTCTGATCGTAACGAAGTTCGTTAACATACCTCCTGGCCATCTTTCTGTAATATAAGGCATATTAAGTTCAGCAGCGTGTTTTGCAACTACCTCTTTCGCTTGCTTTTTGGTAGCTACGAAAAGAACTTTTTTACCTGCAGAAGTTAATTTTTCTAAAGCGTTACAAGCTTCATCCAATTTAACTGCTGTTTTATGTAAGTCTACAATGTGAATACCGTTTTTCTCCATAAAAATGTATGGAGCCATATTTGGATTCCACTTTCTAGTCATGTGACCGAAGTGTACACCAGCCTCTAGAAGGTCTTTTACATTTGCTTTTGCCATGTTTTCTGTTTTTGTTAGTTTACTTTCCGTTTTTTAAACAATCAACAACTTCTTTAGATGGGAGAAGTGTTTGGATGCTAAACGTAACGGGCAATTTTTAAAATTAGATTAATAGATTTCAGATATAAGATAGCAGACGAAAAAAGGTCTGAAATCTGACATCTCCAATCTGATGTCTGAAAAAAATTAACGTTTTGAGAATTGGAATCTCTTTCTTGCTTTTTTCTGACCTGGCTTCTTTCTTTCCACCATTCTTGCATCTCTTGTAAGTAAACCTGCAGGCTTCAATGCTAATCTGAATTCAGCATTAATTTCGCAAAGTGCTCTAGAAATACCTAATCTGATAGCTTCTGCCTGACCTGTATTACCACCACCGAAAACGTTTACAGTAACATCGTACTGACCAACAGTTTCAGAAAGGATAAACGGCTGGTTCAATTTGTAAACCATCACGTCTGTAGAGAAATAAGTTGCAGCTTCTTTACCGTTTACTGTAATGTTACCAGTTCCTGGCTTTACATAAACTCTAGCTACAGAAGTTTTTCTTCTTCCGATTTTGTGAACTATAGACATATTAATTATTTAAATTCGTTAACATTAATTGTTTTAGGCTGTTGAGCTTCATGTTTGTGCTCAGTTCCTTCATAAAGATAAAGGTTCTTCAATAAAGCAGATCCTAATCTGTTTTTAGGCAACATACCTTTTACAGACTTCTCTAATACTTTTAAAGAATCTTTCTTCTGAAGTTCAGCTGCAGTCATAGACTTCTGTCCACCAGGGTAACCTGTATGCCAGATATAAGTCTTATCGTTCCACTTGTTTCCAGAAAGAGTAACTTTCCCAGCATTCAAAACAATAACGTTATCACCACAATCTACGTGAGGTGTAAAGTTTGCTTTGTGCTTACCTCTCAAAATCTTTGCAACCGTAGAAGCTAGTCTTCCCAACGGTTGTCCTTCAGCGTCTACCACAACCCATTCTTTATTAGCAGTAGCTTTGTTCGCTGAAACAGTTTTGTAACTTAATGTATTCACACGTTTTAGTTAAAGATTAAACATAATTTTCCCCTAAAAGGGTGTGCAAAGGTACACATATTTTTCTAATCTGAAAATATATTTTAAATTAAAGTATTGAAAATAGTGATATTAAGTAAGTTATCACATTTGAAGAATCAAAACCTCAACTTTTGTAAAGTCGAAAAACGATAAATAAAATCTGAAAATTGAAAATCTTTAGTTTAAAAATTGAATCTTTAGAATAATTTTTAATTGCGTAAAGATTTACTCCCTCTGAAACTTGCTATTAAATAATAAGCCACAAAAACCGTAGAAAATTTCAAGATAGACGGAATTGCCAGTTCAAGATTGAAAATAACGGCGCCAATTGCCACTAAAAGCGCCATTACACCAAAGGAAGAACCCATTTTCTGGACAAGAGAAAATTTAGAATTATCGAGAAAATACGCCATTCCCCACGCAAGACCGAAAGCGATGGCATAATATATTTCTAGATCGATATGCTCACCATCTATAAACAGATAATTGATTAAAAAACTCAATACTGTCCCCAATGCAAAATAGATTAACGCTCTTTTCATTCCTAAAATTCTATGTGCAAAAATAAAAATTTAATTCCGAAAAATTCAAAATGAAAGAATAACCTTCTAAACACCTGAACAAACGTTAGTTTAGTTACAAAAACAACAACAAGTAAATACATAAAACACTAACAAACAGATAGTTAAAAACAAAACAATGGTTCTTATTTTATTATTATATTTGAAAATTCAGAAATTTTCTAGTTTTTTATGGAAACCCAAAAATATACTCCAAAAAATAAAGTAAGAATCGTAACAGCTGCATCGTTATTCGATGGTCATGATGCTGCGATTAATATTATGCGTCGTGTGATTCAGGGAACAGGATGTGAAGTCATCCACCTTGGTCACGACAAATCTGCTGAAGAAGTGGTTAACACAGCAATTCAGGAAGATGCCAATGCGATTGCCCTAACTTCTTATCAAGGTGGTCACAACGAATATTTTAAATACATCTACGACCTTTTAAGAGAGAAAAACTCACCACAAATCAAAATCTTTGGTGGCGGTGGCGGTGTAATTCTGCCTGAAGAAATCGAAGATATTATGTCTTACGGAATCGACAGAATTTATTCTCCGGATGACGGTCGTGAGCTTGGTCTACAGGGAATGATTGATGATCTGGTAAAGAGATCAGATTTCGCAACAGGAAAAGAAGTTACGGCAAACGATTTAGAATCAATTAGTTTTGAAAATTCTACAAGCATTGCTAAAATCATTTCTGCGGTTGAAAACTTCTCAGAAGAAAAACCAGAGTTAGTTCAGGCGATCGACGAAAAATCAAAAGATTTAAATATTCCGATCATCGGTATCACAGGTACAGGTGGAGCGGGAAAATCTTCATTGACAGACGAATTGGTAAGACGTTTTATCCGTTCAAATCCAGATAAAAAAATTGCTATTATTTCAATAGACCCTTCAAAAAAGAAAACGGGAGGTGCACTTTTGGGAGACAGAATTCGTATGAACGCGATCAATGATCCAAGAGTTTATATGCGCTCGATGGCGACGAGAGAAAACAACGTTTCGGTTTCTCCGTTCATTCATTCCGCTTTGAATGTTTTAAAATTGGCTCATCCAGATGTAATTATTTTGGAAACTTCAGGTATTGGACAATCAGGTTCAGAAGTTTCGGATTTTGCAGATGTTTCAATGTACGTGATGACTCCTGAATATGGAGCTTCTACGCAGTTGGAAAAAATCGATATGCTGGATTATGCGGATTTGGTTGCTTTAAATAAATCTGACAAAAGAGGAGCTCTTGATGCACTTCAAGCGGTTAGAAAACAGTTCCAGAGAAATCATTTATTATGGGAACAGCCATTGGATGAAATGCCGGTTTACGCAACAAAGGCATCTCAGTTCAACGATCACGGAACTACAGAATTATACAACAGATTGGTTTCTAAAGTCAACGATAAATTTGCTGGTTTAAATCTACAAGGTTTTGTTGAACAGGAAATTACAGACGAAGTAACGATCATTCCTCCAAAAAGAGTTCGTTACCTTTCTGAAATCGTTGAAAACAATAGACAATATGATGCAAACATTGAAAAGCAAGCTGAATTAGCCAGAACAATGTATCATATTGATGGTGTTAAAAAAATTATCTCCAATGAAGCTTTGGACGCTGAATATCAAAAAGCTGAAAAAGAGCTCCAACAGGAAAACATCGACTTCCTAAAAACCTGGGACGATACGAAAAAGGCTTTCCAAGAAGAGTTTTACTCCTATTTTGTAAGAGGAAAAGAAATTAAAGTGGAGACCTCAACAGAATCTTTATCCCATTTAAGAATTCCAAAAATTGCGTTACCAAAATACAACGATTGGGGCGATTTGATTAAATGGAAAGGCCAGGAAAATCTTCCGGGAGGATTTCCTTTTACAGCGGGAATTTATCCTTTCAAAAGAACAGGTGAAGATCCAACGAGAATGTTCGCCGGAGAAGGTGGGCCGGAAAGAACCAACAGAAGATTCCACTACGTTTCTGCGGAAATGCCTGCAAAACGTTTGTCTACGGCTTTCGACTCGGTAACATTGTATGGACAAGATCCCGCTTTACCACCTGATATTTACGGAAAAATCGGAAATGCGGGAGTTTCTATTGCAACTTTAGATGATGCTAAAAAACTCTATTCAGGTTTTGATTTGGTGAATGCATTGACATCCGTTTCAATGACCATCAACGGACCAGCGCCGATGTTGTTGGCTTTCTTTATGAATGCTGCGATCGATCAGAATGTTGAAAAATATATTGCTGAGAATAAGCTTGAGGCTAAGGTTGAGGAAGTTTTAAAAGCAAAATTCGACGATAAAGGTTTAGCAAGACCGAAATATAACGGCGAATTACCACCTTCCAATAATGGTTTAGGTTTAAAATTATTAGGAATCACGGGAGATGAAGTCATTCCTGCAGAAGCTTATGCTGAAATTAAAGCTAAAACCATTGCAACCGTTCGTGGAACCGTTCAGGCTGATATTTTAAAAGAAGACCAAGCTCAAAACACGTGTATTTTCTCTACTGAATTTGCTTTGAGATTAATGGGTGACGTTCAGGAATATTTCATTAAAGAAAAAGTAAGAAACTTCTACTCTGTTTCAATCTCTGGTTATCACATTGCAGAAGCGGGAGCAAATCCGGTTTCTCAGTTGGCATTTACCTTAGCAAACGGTTTTACGTATGTTGAATATTATTTGTCAAGAGGAATGGATATCAATGATTTTGCACCGAACTTATCATTCTTTTTCTCCAATGGTATCGACCCTGAATATTCAGTGATCGGACGTGTGGCAAGAAGAATCTGGGCAAAAGCCATGAAACTGAAATACGGAGCCGACGAAAGAAGCCAGATGTTAAAATATCACATCCAAACTTCGGGACGTTCGCTTCACGCTCAAGAGATTGATTTTAATGACATTAGAACAACTCTTCAAGCGCTTTATGCCATTTATGACAACTGTAATTCTCTTCACACAAACGCTTATGACGAGGCTATTACAACTCCGACTGAGCAATCGGTAAGAAGAGCAATGGCGATTCAGTTGATTATCAATAAAGAATTAGGTTTGGCGAAAAACGAAAATCCGCTGCAAGGTTCATTTATTATTGAAGAATTGACGGATTTGGTGGAAGAAGCTGTTTATGCAGAATTCGACAGAATTACAGAAAGAGGCGGCGTTCTTGGAGCGATGGAAACAATGTATCAACGTTCAAAAATCCAGGAAGAATCGATGCATTACGAATGGTTGAAGCACACTGGAGAATATCCGATCATCGGAGTAAATACTTTCTTAGGGAAAGACGGTTCGCCAACCGTTCGTCCGGGAGAAGTTATCCGTTCGACTGAGGAAGAAAAGCAATTCCAAATTGAAATGCTTCATAATTTCCAAAATTCTAATCAAGATAAATCTGCAGAAGCTCTGAAAACTTTACAACACGCAGCAATCAACCAACAAAACTTATTTGAAGTGATGATGGATGCCGTGAAATATTGTTCGCTAGGTCAGATTACCAATGCTTTGTTTGAAGTAGGTGGTAAGTACAGAAGAAATATGTAGGCCGGTCCATAGCCGGATACGCAATTATTGACTACTAAACGTATCAATAATTATAAATCAAAACCTCAAGGAATTTTCTTTGAGGTTTTTTGTATTTTAGATTAAAATAAAAACTTTTAATGATGAAAAAAGAATTTCAAATAAAAGAGCCTTGCAATGTTGGTCGGGAAAACATGAAAGAAATTCCCGGTGGGAGTTTTTGTAATCTTTGTTCAAAAAAAGTACACAATCTTAACGATAAATCTGATGAAGAGATTCAATCTTTATTACATGCAAATGAATCTATTTGTGGAAGAATTCAAATCTCAAGATTATATTTTAAGGAAGAAAAAACAAACACCAATTATCATTTCTTTAATTTTCCTTTCAGAAAAATTGCTAGTGGAATTTTTTTAGCTACAATTATTACATCAAATCTGAATGCACAACAAGCAAAACATGATACTATAGATGAAGTTCTAATTGAAGGATTAATTGAATATTTCCCACGAAATGAAGATGATAGTAGAGATCATTACACTCCGAAATACATTAATTTAGATATAAAATATTCAGGAAATAAAGACTTATCAAATCAATTGAAAATAGTAAGTATTCTAAAATTAGAAAAAAGATTTACTTCTAACTATTCCAATGTCATCAGAATTCCTGAAAACTATTTAGGTTTTAAAAATATTTTTGTTGTTGAAAATGATTCTAATAAGAATGATGAAATCAATCAAAATCAATACTACAGTTTTATCAGTGAAAATAAATTTAAAGACAACGGAAAAACTGTTGATTTAAATTTAGAGAAAATCAAAAAAATACAATTCAAACCAAAGAATAAAGAATTCATGTACTTTTTAGACGGTGTTGAAATTTCTAAAGAAGATTTCGAAAAAAAAAGAAACGAGAAAAAAATATTTTCTTATCACTTATCCGAAATTTACGCCCGAGAATTAATAGGAGATAATGGAAATTATGAAGATGGAATAATTATTTCCTACACAGAATAGAATTTTGTGAGATTTTGTAATTTAGTTTTAAATAAAAACTTTTAATGATGAAAATTATTCAGATAGAAAATCCTTGTAAAGAAAAATGGGATAATATGCAAAATATCCCGGACGGGAAATTTTGTGATTTATGTTCTAAAACCGTACTAGATTTAACCCAAAAATCAGATCAGGAAATACTCAGAATTTTAGATGAATCAAATGGAGAAATCTGTGGTCGGATTCTCAGACATCAATCAAATAGACACTTTTCACCTCCTGAAAAAGTAGTTATTAGTAAAGAAAAAAGAAACGGATATTCTCAACTGGTTGCAGGATTGACAATTGCAGCAAGTTTAGCCGGAATTCAAACTCAGGCTGTAAATTTTGAAAAACCTTTAATTCAAATTTCGGAAAATCAAAATTCAGAAAGAGATTTAGACAAAGAAAAAATGTCTGATAATGACTTTATCATTTCCGGGAAACTAACTAATTCTGAAACAAAAAAACCTTTACCTAATATTGAAGTTACCTTTATTACAAAAGAAAAAATTTTCAAAGTAAAAACCAATCAAAACGGAATCTATAAAATAACCGTTCCTGACTTCTACATTCGCAAAACCAATAATGTCTTACATTTTGATTTTGGCGGTTATAATGATAAAGAGTTTGTCCTCACAAAAGAAGAATTAAAAAATAAAGAATTTTCTTTTGAAAGCTCTGAAATTGATGAAATGGTAGTTCTGACTGGTGGTATTTCCTCGAGAAAATTTGAACCAACCATACTTTTAGATGGCCATGAGATTGAGGAGGAAGAATTATACAAATTAGGTGTAAACAATTTTAAAATTTTTCATTTTTCCGGAAAAACAGCAAAAGCAATTTACAATGAAGTCTCAAAGGATGGTCTTTATTTAGTTTTTTCAAAATAAAACCAAACAATTAACCGAACTGCTATATTGAATACAGATTGTTAAAAATCATCAAGTAACTTTCTTCACATTCTGAGGTTTAGTATTTTTGTACAATGTTGTTAGTTTTATAAAAACAAAAAAAATGAAAAATCCACTTCTTTTAACGCTGATCTTTATTGCTGTAACATCATTAAAAAGCTGCAATTCATATCCTATGAATACCGCACACAAAAGTGACATGGACAGAAACGCCGAAGAATTACAAAAAAGACAACAAGCAGAAAAAAACAAGATCGAAGCTAACGAATTCAATAACTTTGGAAAGCCAGATAATAAATAGAAACATTCCTGAACGTTTTAAATTTTTTAATCTTGAAGTTAATAATTGTTTGATGAAACCCAAAGCCATCTTCAATTGGAGCAGCGGAAAAGATTCCGCCCTTGCTTTATATAAAATCTTACAACAAGACCAATTTGAAATCACCTCTTTGCTGACAAGTATCAATAAAGAATTTCAAAGAATTTCTATGCACGGTGTTCATGTTTCATTACTGGAAAAACAAGCTGAAAGTCTGGGCTTTCCTTTAATTAAAATGGAACTTCCGAAAGAGCCTTCCATGGAAGAATATCGTGAGATTATGAGTAAAACCATGAGTGAAATAAAATCTAAAGGCGTTACTTACTCCATTTTTGGGGATATTTTTTTGGGAGATTTAAGAAAATATCGTGAAAACCAATTACAATCCATCGGAATGGAAGGCGTTTTCCCTTTGTGGAAAATTAATACAACCGAACTTATTCATGAGTTTTTAGATCTTGGTTTTAAAACCATTGTAACCTGCGTGAACGAAACTTATTTAGATAAAAGCTTTGCAGGAAGAATCATTGATAAAGATTTTATTAAAAATTTACCCGAAAATGTAGATCCCTGTGGAGAAAACGGAGAGTTTCATACGTTTACTTTTGATGGCCCTATTTTTAACAATCCTATAACTTTTGAAATTGGGGAAATCGTAAAGAAGACTTATCCGAAACCAAAGTCTGACGAAAATGATGAAGGTGAATATATTTTCTGGTTTTGTGAGTTGTTTGCGAAATAGTCTTTTTAAAATTATCAGAATTCATAAGCTTTAAAATTTGATTAAAAAGTCTTTTTTCTTATTTTTAGAGAAAGCAAAAGCACAGCATGAAATTTCTACTCACCATCACTTCTCTATGTCTTCTTTTATTTTCCTGCCAAAAAGGTGAACCATCAAAACCTATCAATAAAAAAGTTATTGCCGATTCTGCCGTAACTGTATTTCAAAAAAAACTGTACAAAACTCAGCTTGATTCGGTTTTCAATCAATATCATTTTAATGGAAGCGTTGCGGTTTTTAAAGATAGTATTGAATTGTATCGAAAAAATAACGGCTATTCCAATTTTGAGAATAAAACTGAAATCAATAATTCAACAGTTTTTGCAATTGCCTCGATTAGCAAACAATTTACTGCAGTCTTAATTTTACTTCAAATGGAACAAGGGAAACTAAATCTTACTGATAAAGCATCAAAATATATCAAAGAACTTCAAAAGAAAGAATACGAAAACATTACGATTGAACAGCTTTTAAATCACAGTTCGGGATTAAATAATTTCGGAGAAAAACTGATGTTCAAAAGCGGAACAGGATTTAATTATTCCAATGACGGGTTTAATGCTTTAGGGAAAATTGTAGAAACCGTTTCAGAAAAATCTTTTGATGAAAATATGCTTGAATTATTCAAAAAAGCAGGAATGAAAAATTCATCAACAGGAACTTCATTTCAAGGAGAAAATTTTGCCAAAACGTATGTAGGAAATTCGAAAAATCAAAAAGCAGTTGACAATATGCCTAAAAGATTAGGCAACAAAGAAATCGGAATTCCTGCAGGCGGCGTTTTGTCAACGATTGACGATTTACACACTTGGAATAATGCTTTGTACAGTGGAAAAATCATTAAACCTGAAACACTGAAAAAATTTATGGATAAAAGCACAGAAAGACAGCATCCTGTTTTGGGGACAATGGGCTACGGATTAGGAATTATGATGAATGACCACAAACCAGTATCATATTTTCACAGTGGTTATGTAAAAGGCGCCCCTTCTCTGAATATCTATTATCCCAAAACAAAAGTATCAGTTATTATTCTATCCAATATTGCCGATGAAGAAAAAGGGAAATCAGCTTCATTCAGACCTCATCTTAAAATCAAACAGATTGCAGATATATTGGAAAATTATTAAGCAGAAATTTTAAAATTCTTTTCTAGGTAAGGAATAATATTTCTTATCATTTCAAGATATTTTTGCTGAGACACAATAATTGCCGCTTCAAAAAAGAAAAAGAATAGAAATAAAAAATTAACAACGATGCCTTTGACATGATCCGGGGTTAGAAAGTTATCGTTCACTTCCAAAACAAAACGAAAAAACCATACGGAAGATATTGGAAGAATAAAAAATACACTTACCAAATTCTGATGAGCAGAAAGTTGAATGTCTTTATATTTTTTAGGCAGGTCAAAATATTTTTTTTCTTTGATATAAATAATTAATGGAAATACCATAACAAGACTTATTAGAACTCCCAGAATTATTCTAAAAGCTGAAAACGGAATAAAAAAATAGCTCATTAGTACTACAATATAAACCATTACAGCAATTAACGAAGATTTTTTTAAGATTGAAATGAGTTTTTGCCTTGTCGACTTTTTTATAAGGGCAGATGTTTTCTCTGTACTCCAGTTACCATCCCAGAAAAGCCGCAAATCATCGTACCAAGAAATAATGGTTGCATTGAACGCATCATCAAAATTTAGATTTTTCTCCGACTGAAGTTCATTAATCTGGCTCACAAAATGATCTTCAATTTCCATTACAATATCAATCGGAAGCTTTTTATTCAAAAGAAAAGTTCTTATTTCTTGTTTTTGTTCGGTTGTCATGAAAGCAATATGTTTATTTTTTTAGTGTGAAAATACAAAAGCTGAATATGTATCATCATACAGTAAATAAGAATTAACTTAGAAAATTTTGTGTCTAAAAAATCCCATAGATTATATCCGAAAAGATAACCTGCAAGTAGCGGTAAAAATATCATAAGAATATTTCTTAATAATAACGGATGGAAGCTTTTTTGCCTGTATTCTGAAAATTTGATTTTTCTAAAAATAAATGCATATAAAGAAAAACCGAAATAAACAGCAAATATCAAAATTACGCTCCCAAAATAAATATCTTCGGAAATTGTAGAAACAATCCATGCAAAAACAGAAACACTAAAAGAAATGAGCATAATTTTTCTAAATCTTTGCTGCAAAATATCTTTTTCTATTCTTGCAATTCTTTTGAGCGAAAACCAATCAGCTTTTACCATTTTCAGATCATTCTGCCAATTGATTGCTGTTTGAATAAAAGCCTCCTGAAAGCTTATCTTATGATGAGCCATTAAGTCTGAAACCTGCATTACAAAGTGGTCATAAACCTCAGCAAATACAGAAGGGCTTAAATTTCTGCTTTTAAGATAAATTTCTACTTCTCTAAAATTCTCTTTGTTCATTATGTTACAAATTAAAAGTTTTAAGGTAAGGTTTCATTTTTTTTACAGATTGTATAAATGCAATCTGCATTAAAAAGCCAAAAGAGAAAAACCATAAAAAACAAGCCAATAAAATAAATGAGGCTAAACCTATTCTTGAACCGACATTTACAAAATCATAAATTCTTTCTGCCATTTTTGAAAAAAAGCTTCCTCCCAACATCATTAAGACTGGAAGAAATGCCATAATATTTGCACCTTGGTAAATATTTATTTTGAATGATTTATTTCGAAAAATTAAATTAAACCACTTTATGTTTAGCAAATAATAAATTGCCGGAATTCCCGAGATAACATAAAAAAAATAAATCATTATCTCCTCAAAACTGCCTTTAACATTGAATTTACTTAACAAAAAAACACCTAAAAGAATTATGCAAACCAAAAGCAGGCTTTTTGAAAGAAGTCGATTTATTTTCTTATCCTTTATAGTCTTTACAAAAACAGGAACTTCTTCACCGTTAAAACTTTTAGTAAACTTTAAATCTTCTTTCCAAATTTGCTTTACTTCATCAAAGGCCCTTTCAAAAGAAATATTTTGAATCATAAGATGATCAATCTGACTCAGAAAATGATCTTCAAGTTCTATCAAGATATCTAACGGAAGTTTTTTGGCAATCAGATACTCACGAATTTCTTTTTTATGCTCAAGCGTCATCATATATCAAAAATTGTTTTCAGATTAAATAAATAGCTTCTCATTTCATTTTCCTGCGTTGCCTGCTGTTTTTTTCCTTTTTCGGTAAGCAGGTAATATTTACGGCTTCTTCCATTGATTTCCTGAACTTCTGAAGTGATAATTGCTTCGGCCTCGAGTTTATGCAGAAGAGGATACAATGCACCTTCTGTCATTTCCAGTTCACCTTCCGTTAATTCTTTTGCACGCTGTGTGATCTGATAACCATACATCTTCACTTCTTTAGAAAGGAGTTTCAAAATAATATTCTGAAGTGTTCCTTTATAGAGACTATTTTTTTTCATAGTAAAGCTTAAATACCTTACAAATCTATGCATAATTTTCTTATGTATAGTATTAATTTTTAAAATGAGTAGAAATCTTATCTTTACGAAATGAAAAAAATGTACTTCATCGCCATCTATCCTGATCAGAAAATCATTGATGAGGTAAGAACTTTTAAAGAAGATTTAGCTTTAAATTTTGAAAACTCAAAAGCACTGAATAACGATGCACATATTACTTTGTTCCCACCGTTTGAACGAGAAATTGAGTTAGAAGAAGATATTCATATTACTTTTCAGCAAATAAACACCAGCATTTCTCCTTTTGAAATAATATTAAACGGTTTTGGAAGTTTTCCCAATCCTAAAAATCCTGTTTTGTTTATACATCCCGAAGAAAATGAAAATTTAAAACAATTATATTTTAATGTAACAGAAAAATTTAGTTTTGGAAAACATTCATTTAATCCACATATGACAGTAGGTTATAGAAATTTGTCCTATGAAAATTTTTTGAAAGCATGGGAAACTTATAAAGACAAAATTTATAAAACTAAATTTATCGTTGATAAAATCTTATTGCTTAGATATGATGGAAAGTGGATTCCGATTAACGAAAAGAAACTCAATTTGGAATAATTTTCAAATAGATTTCCTCGTCTATTACTATAAAATTCTCACGCTGATTAAACAGATTTTGCAGATTTAAATTTTCGAAGTAATCTGCTTAATCAAACAAATCTGCGAGAAATAAAATAATCTGCAGGAAAATATTTAAGTCAAAAATATTTTTCCTAACTCATAAAATTTAATTTAAAGATTAAGAAACCCGTATCTTTGCAGAGATGGTTTCTACAGAGAAAATAATTTTAGGAATTGACCCCGGAACAGCCGTGATGGGATTTGGTTTGATATCGGTAAAGAAAGGCAAAATGGAAATGATATCCATTCACGAGCTGATCCTGAAAAAATACCCGAATCATGAAACCAAGCTTAAATATATTTTCGATAAAACTTTGGCTTTAATTGATGAATTTCATCCAGATGAAGTGGCGCTCGAAGCTCCTTTTTATGGTAAAAATGTACAATCGATGCTAAAATTGGGCAGAGCTCAGGGTGTTGCCATGGCCGCAAGTTTGTACCGGAATATTCCCATCACCGAGTATTCTCCTAAAAAAATAAAAATGGCAATCACCGGAAACGGAAATGCCAGTAAAGAACAGGTTGCAGGAATGCTTCAGAATCTTTTGAAACTGAAAGAATTTCCTACAAAATACCTTGATGCTTCCGACGGATTGGCGGTTGCGGTCTGCCATCACTTCAATTCGGGAGTTGTTGCCGATACAAAGTCTTACACAGGATGGGAAAGCTTTCTGAAGCAAAACCCCGATCGTCTGAAATAAATTCAATTGCTACTTTTCTTTGTACTCTGAAGGTGAGACAGAAAAATCGGTTGTTGGTTTTCCGTTTTTGTCGTAGTAAACATACTTTAAAGTAACATTATTATCTCTAAAGTTTTTCATGTCGGGAGAATTTCTGATACTTTTCAGGGCTTCTTCTTTTGCAGCCGATTTATATTCATTAATTTCTTCGGTCTTCAGTTCTTCCTTGACATCATCCGTTAAAGTATAGCTGTATTGTAAAGTTTTATTCTGCGTTGCAGAAACACTGTCTAATCGTACACCTTCACTCAACAATTGAGGAGTCATTTTGTTCATATTTGCTGCTGCTTCTTTTAATTCTTTATCAATCACATCTTCTTTTTTACACGATGACAATGCTAATACAGCTGCTGCTAAAGAGATTTTCGATAAGTTTTTCATAACAATATTGATTTGTTCTGAGTTTGAGTTTAAGATTGCTAATTAAAGCTTTATAATCGCAATGTTTTTCACTTAATACCCGAGTATTTTTTAGCTCACAGACACACTTCATTCAGCTTATGACCACAGAAGAAGCCTTGGATGAGTGAAAGGATTTTGCGATTGAAAAAAGAAGTTAATTCTACCTCTTATTTAAGTAGATTAAAATTCTTATACTAAACTCAGTTTATTTAAAATTATCCATACTGATACAGAAATTAAGCCATTCAGTAATCATGATTTTAAACAAATTTAAAATTACTTGGTAAAACATATTACTATTTGTAACAATGGTATGTTTTTTAATACTAATTTTGTAGAAAATTTCAATAATGAAAAACACGCAATCAACTATATATCAAACCAATCACAGAATCAACTGGTTTCAGAAATTTCTGCTGATCTGCTCTGGTGGAAACATTCATATTTTAAGAAAAACACCAAGCGAATGGAATAAATTTGCAGGAATCGGAGGAATCGTTCTTTTTACTGCCGTATTTGCAACATTATCTGCAGCGTATGCGATGTACACTATTTTTGATGATTTGTGGGCATCTATCGGCTTCGGAATTCTTTGGGGACTGATGATTTTTAATCTTGACCGATACATTGTTTCATCCATAAAAAAAACAGGAACCTGGTGGAATCAGATTTTGATGTCAATTCCCAGATTGATTTTAGCGACGTTTTTAGGAATTATTATTTCTAAGCCGTTAGAGCTTAAAATTTTTGAAAAAGAAGTCAACAAGCAATTGAATACCATCATCCAGCGTAATAAAACTGATCTGCAAAAACAAATGAACGGCAGAATTCTTCAGCAAAGTGGCCCTTTTGAAACTGAGAAAAAGCAGATCTCTGAGAAAATTACTCAATACCAAAAATCATACGATTCGGCTGCTGTTGAGCTTGAAAAAGAAATTCTAGGAAAACAAACCAACTTAACGAGTGGAAAAGAAGGTTTTGGACCCAACGCAAAACGTAAGCAGGAACTGAAAGAACAGCGAAGACAGGATTTAGAAAATTACCAAAAGCAGATTGCACCAAGATTGGATTATCTCGATAAAGAAATCTCAAAAGTGTACACCAATCTTGAAACCGAAAGAAAGTCTACAGAAACATTTGAAGATAAGTTCAACGGATTCGCAGCCAGATTACAGGCATTGGATGAATTAGGAAAAAATTCGGCAATCATTGCTACAGCCGCAGCTTTTATAATGGGACTCTTTATCTGCTTGGAAATTTCACCGGTTTTGGTTAAACTAATTTCTTCGGTCGGACCTTATGATTATTTACTGGAGAAAACCGAAAATGATTTCAGACTGTATTCCAAAGAAAAAATAGAAAAAGGAAATACTTTGACCGATTTCAGAATTGATGATTTCAAAAACAAACTTAATGATTAAACAATAATACCTTTCGAAGTTTGGAAGGTATTACTTGTTGGGAATATTTTTTGATGAATATTTGCTATGCCATCAAGCGTTGTACATCATTATATTTACTTTCCTGAAACTGAAATATTAAGAGTGATATATCAGTCAGGAGCAATATATGATTACCTAAGAGTGCCTACGGAAATTACAGAGAAATTCAGAGAGGCGAGATCGAAAGGGCAGTTTCTGAATTCTGTAATTAAGCCGAGATTCAGGTTTAAGAAAATTCAATAGATTTGTTATAAAAAGTTTCGGGGGTCGCAAAGCGACCGCCGAAAATTTTTCT